>CAYOXH010000008.1:0-15615 GCA_964407875.1 uncultured Gammaproteobacteria bacterium | reverse complement strand
CAGTGACGCAAGAATACAGTTTTAAATATGAAGACATCTGTTTCCGAAATATTTGGCCGAATTGACTGGTGGATGGTTTCGGTGTGTGTTGTGTTGGTTGGGTTTGGATTACTTTTGATTTACAGTTTAACATGGCCAGAAGATAATCGGCTGGTAAAACAGCTTATTTTTTTTGGTGTGGGGATTGTTCTGTTCCTTGTATTTCAGTTTTTTGATATTAGATTTTGGCGAAACACATTATTTGTTTTTTACTTGCTTACTTTGGTTTTGCTTATTGGACTTCTTATATTTGGCGAATCAATACGCGGTACTAGAGGATGGATACCTCTTGGGCCAATTGGTTTTCAGGTGGCTGAATTAGCAAAAATCACTACCATATTATTTATTGCTTCATTGTTAGAGCGCTTGCATTTTGATTTAGTTAAACTGCGGCATGTAATTTTATTACTACTAACTATTGGCTTGCCAGTAGGGCTAATATTAATGCAGCCAGATTTTGGCTCTGCTTTTATTATTTTAATTGCAGGACTTGTTATGATTTTTTATACAGGTCTTGATAGAAAAAAATTATTACTCTTGCTATTAGCTGGCATTATTATTGCAGTAATTGGATGGTTTGGCATATTGCAGGATTATCAAAAACAGAGGGTTTTAACGTTTTTAAATCCGCAGTCAGATCCTTTAGGCGCTGGATACAATGTTCAGCAGGCAATTGTTGCTATTGGCTCTGGAGGGTGGTATGGCAGAGGAATTGGCTTGGGCACGCAAAGCCAATTAGATTTTTTACCTGAACAAGAAACTGATTTTATATTTGCTTCTTTGGCCGAGGAGTTGGGTTTTGTTGGATCTTTGACCTTGATGCTGATATATTTATTTTTTCTTTGGCGAATTTATAGATCAATGAAAGAAGGGGAATCACTGTTTTCTAATTTTTTGATTCTTGGTCTTTTTGTTATATTTCTAACCCAAGCTGTAATTAATATTGGGATGAATATGGGGCTTTTTCCTGTAACTGGCATTACCTTGCCTTTTGTAAGCTATGGCGGAAGTTCGCTTATTATTAGCTTTGCAGCGCTTGGAATTATACAAAATGTAAGGAGTTGATCTTGACTGGAATAATTTTTTGGGTTATATTATCAATGTCGTCCCGAGCGAAGCTGACGTACTCGTCAGCATAGTCGAGGGATCTCTTTATAAGGAATAGATTCCTCCGCTCCGCTCACCCTGATTACAGGGTTCACTTCGGTCGGAATGACAAAATTATATGTCTGAAAAAGATCCTAGTTTTCATAATTCTTCATCATCGCTTGACAACTTGCGTGTAATTTCATATTGTCCTTTATGTAACACGCATTATAACCCAAGCGAGGCAAAGGTTTTAGAAGAAAAAGATGGAGCGCATTTGATACATGTGGAATGCGGTAAATGCCATAGCTCGATTGTGGCGGTAATTATTACTGGCGGAATTGGTGTAAGCAGTGTTGGGTTGATAACAGATTTAACTTCGGGGGACGTAACGCGATTTAAAAATCAGGATTCTGTAACAGAGGATGATGTGATTGAAGCATATGAATCTATTAAAAGCGAAGATTTTATTAAAATGCTAATTGAATGATATGCCAGAGGTAGTAGAACTACAATTAAGAGACGCAAAAGGCACAAAAGCAGCTAAAGCGCTTAGAAACAAATCCCTTGTTCCTGGCGTAATTTACGGCGACCAAATACAAAGCCGCCATTTTAGCATTGCTTCGAACCAAATGACCAAACTTTTGCGTTCATTTGGCACATCAACGCTTTTTGATGTAAAAGTTGGGGACGAAGAAAAGCCAGTCAAGGTTATTGTGCAGGATGTAGCGCGCGACCCAGTAACTGACCAGTTTAAGCATGTTGATTTTTATCAGGTTAGAATGGATAAAAAACTTCATACAGAAATCCCTTTAGAATTCACTGGCGAATCATTAGCAGTAAAAGATCTTGGCGGTACTCTTACAAAACAAATTGATGATTTGCCAATAGAGTGTTTGCCGGAAAATCTTATTCCAAATTTAGAGGTCCCCATTGAAACGCTCGCAACATTTGAAGATGTTATTCGTGTTTCTGATTTAAAACTGCCAAGAGGTGTCGCAACCAATCTTGACCCTGCCTCAATCGTCGCAAGCGTAATTGCGCCACGAACCGATGAAGAATTAGCTGCATTAGAAGAAGAAGTTAAAACAGATGTTGAGGGTGTTGAAGTTGAGGGCGAAAAGGAAGAGGAAGGCGAAGAGGGGGAAGAGGGAGAGAAGACGACCGCAGACGACGCTGATTCCGTAGAAGGAGCAGAGGAAGCAAAAGGATCAGAAGGAAAGCTAGAAGAGAAGAAAGAATAATTATACCCGTCATCCTGAGCGGAGCGACTCGCCGTACTCGGCGAGGAGTGAAGTCGAAGGATCTCGTTCAATAACGCTTAAGCGTCTAGGGCGAGATCCTTCGACTTCGTTCGTCACTGATTACAGTGACTCACTTCGCTCAGGATGACGTCGTTAGTTATGCAAAACAAAAATTTCAACAATACATACAACATCAGGCCCAAAAAAAAGAAAAAAGGAAAGTCAGCTGGTCTTGGTGTTTTTTTATTGGTAATTGCAGGAGTATGGTTTATTAGCTGGAAACTATTCAGTGGAGTAGGTGATTTTAGCATTGGATTGGATTTGGGGGACGCGGATAAAAAGCGAGCAGATAATAAGGAAATTTTTTCTGAAGCGCGGGATTACCCGGTTGCAGTTATGTTTGATAATCATCCAGATTCCCAGGCATATCTTACTGGTTTATCAGATGCTTTAATTGTGTATGAGGCATTAGCAGAAGGCGATTCAACCAGATTCATGGGAATATTTTCTGGAGATGTTGAAATAGAAAAAATTGGGCCTGTGCGCAGTAGCCGGCCTTATTTTGTTGAAATTGCCTCCGGATGGAGCGCATTTTATCTTCATGCGGGTGGTTCGCCAGAGGCCTTGGAGTTGATTCCAACAACAGAAGTTATTGATTTAAATGAGATATCTGGTTTAGGAATCCGCTATTTTTGGCGGGACGACATCGTTCCTCGTCCGCATAATTTATTTACTTCAAGCGATTTGATTGCCTTGGGTTTAGAGGATTTTGAATTAGACGAGCTTCCAGATGAAAAATTGCTGTGGCAATGGGAGAAGAAGAAAGGAAAAAGTAAAAAGGAGGGTGATGAAGGATATGTTTCTAGCGTATATGTGGATTTTTCAGAAGGAGTTGAATTTGATGTTGGGTATGAACATAACCAAGATAAGAATGTTTATATGCGCGAGATGGGCGGTATTCGGCATAGGGATTATGGATCTGGGGACCAGTTTGCCGCAACGAACATCATTATCCAACGAATCCCATGGGAAGGGTACTATCCAAGCGGATATGGCCGTATTTCCTTAGATCTTGTTGGAGATGGAGAAATGCTATTATTCCAAAACGGAGAACTAATTCAGGGTACTTGGGAAAAGGACTCGCGTGATGATCAAACAGAGTTTTTTGATGAAGATGGGGACAGGATTGAGCTAGTCCGCGGGCAGACATGGATAGAGGTTTTGCCAGGATCAAGAGTTGTAAGTTATGAATAATAAACCCACGTCATCCTGAGCGAAGTGACTGCCTGTATAATCAGACAGGAACGTAGTCGAAGGATCTCGTGGGTTAATAAAAGCAATACGATTATGGTTTTCTGAGTCCTTAATGATGTTAAATTTAAAGTTAGTTTTTGAGAGAAGCGCTATAATGGCGTTTTTTTGTCGAGGATCAAATTCCAAGAAGCATTGTCCATCTTTGTTGAGATGGTTTGGAAGATCTGTGATAAGTTTTTTGATATATATGAGTCCGTTCTTGCCGCCATCAAAGGATTTTTTGGGTTGGAAAAATACTTCTCTGTCGTTCGTCCAGCCGCCTTTCCAGCCATAGGGAAGGTTAGCGACTATAATGTCAACAGGACTTTTGAGCGGATCCAAAAGGTCGCCTAGCAGGAACGTGATTCTTTCCGCAACGTTTAGGCGTGTTGTGTTTTGTTGTGCGACTTTGAGCGCGTCTTGCGAAATATCAGTCGCGATAATCGTGGCTCGCGGAAATTCAAGCGCTAAAGTAATTGCAATAATACCAGAGCCAGTGCCAATGTCTGCGATTGTGCCGCTGAAATCCGCAGGCAGTTTGTTTTTGATCGCGTCGACTATGTCCTCGGTCGCAGGGCGAGGGATGTGGACGCGGTTATCCACGTGGAAGTCGCGTCCATAGAATTCTTTTTTATTTATAAGATAGGCGACTGGCTCATGTTTTGCTCGGCGCGTGATTAGGTCGTTGAATTTTTTAATCTTATCTGCGGGCACGTCTTCGTCTGAATGCGTTAGAACATATTCGCGTGGTTTATTTATTACATAAGATAAAAGAACCTCAGCGTCGAGATGAGGGGATTTTGTGTGTTTAAGTTTATTTTGTCCGTATTGTAATAGCTCTTGAATTTTCATATAAGCAAAAGCGCCCGTCATCCTGAACAAGCGACTCAATGTACTCATTGAGGAGTGAAGTGAAGGATCCCGTCTTTCATTACTGCAGTAATTGTTCACGGGATCCTTCACTTCGCCCGGAGAATACCGGGCTCGTTCAGGATGACGATGCTAGTTTTTCTTTTATATTTTCCTCGCGAAGAACATCAATAATAGAATCAATCTTCCCATCCAAAATATCCTCCATTCCATGCCAGTTTTTCTTTACCCTGTGATCAGTTACGCGGTCTTGCGGAAAATTATATGTCCTAATTTTTTCACTCCTATCACCAGTTCCAATTTGGCTTCTACGTTCGTCTGATTCTTCTTTTTGTCTAATATTTTCATAATGCGAGCTTACTCGCGTGCGCATAACTGTCATTGCTTTGATGCGGTTTTGCTGTTGGGATTTTTCATCTTGCATAGAAACAGTAATACCGGTTGGGATATGTGTCATTCTAATTGCAGAGTAGGTGGTATTCACAGATTGGCCGCCATGTCCTGTTGAAGTTGATGTCTCAATTTTCAAGTCCTGCGGATCAATTTCAAAGTCAACTTCTTCTACTTCTGGTAGAACCGCAACCGTCACCGTGGAGGTATGTACACGTCCGGATTTTTCCGTATCCGGAACTCTTTGCACTCTGTGAACTCCTGATTCGTATTTTAAGTGTGAATACGCGTTTAGACCTTTAATCTCAAAAATTACTTCTTTGTATCCGCCAATCTCTGTCCTGTTTGTAGCAAGCAAGGTTGTTTCCCACTTTTTCTCTTCCGCAAACCTGGAATACATTCTAAAAAGTTCAGCTGCAAATAATGCAGATTCATCTCCTCCTGCGGCACCCCTAATTTCTATGATAATATTTTTTTTGTCATTTGGGTCTTGTGGCAAAAGTGCTGTTTTAAGCTTATTCTCAATATCATTTTTTTGTTGCGTAAGGTTTAGTATCTCTTCTTCCGCAAGTTTAACCATGTCTGCGTCATTAGAAGATTCTTTTGTATTTTGCGCTTCTTTGAGATGTTTTTCTACATTCTCGTACTCATTACCAAGTTCAACCTTCTCTTTTAATTCACTGTATTCCTGCGAAATTTCTTGAAGTTTTTTAGTATCAGAAGAGATATCAGGCGATTGAAGCTTTTTCTCGAGTTCTTGAAAGCGTGATTTGAGTTGTTGGATTTGATCTAGCATATAGTTGGATAGTAGACAGTAGGCAGTTGACAGTTGGCTGTCTTTTTTTAAACTACTGTCTACTAACAACTGCCCACTGCGTACTCCCGACTTAAATCAAAAAACCGTCGATATTTATTATGCTACAAAGGTAGCATAAACAACGGCTTAAAAATAGTTATTTATTGTCCAGGCCTGCTTTTATCTTTTCTAGCTTTTCCTTAGTATCTAGTTCTTTTTTTTCTTTCTTTTCCTGTGCTTTCTTGTCAGATTTTTTACCCTTTAGTTTAGAAGTTTTTTCTATTTTTGCTTTAAACCTATCAACGCGTCCCGCGGTATCAATTAGGTTCTGCTTTCCTGTATAAAATGGATGACATTGGGCGCATATTTCTGTGTGGATTTTTTCCAAAGTTGATCCAACTTCAAATTTGTTGCCGCATGCGCAAGCAACTTTTGCTTTAGTGTGATAAGTTGGGTGAATGTCTTTTTTCATACCAGAATAGTGTACTATAAAGTAGGAAAAAATGCAATAGTTGTAGAAAATCAGCCCAGCATTCTCAATGAGAGCGCCGTGCTGATTGAATCGGATTTCTTCTGAGGGAGATTCAGAAGGTTGTGACTTTTCCGATTTTTTCAATATAGCCGATCTGTTCTACGACCTTTTCATCCATCACGACAAGGCCTTGGTCTATCTCATCTACATGGAGATATCCCATTTCGATGGCGTGGTCAATTGCTGTGTCAATCTCTTCCATTTCAGCAAAAAAGGCCTTCGAAAACAGTAGGTAACAGCTGGTGAACTACTACCCGAGGTATGGTGTGGTCTGCTTTGTCTTTCGTGAGGCCACACACAAATACCAAAAGACGGGCTTCGCGTTCATCTGTTATCAGGTTTGGGCTTAACCTGAGTTCGCCATCTTCGCCTCTTACGAGGAATCCTAATTCTTCGAGTTCTCGATACTGCTGTTCTATTTCTTCCACGGATAGGTTCATGATACTTCTCTCCTATAGTATGGTGGAGATTGGTGTGTCCTGTGTATGACTACAGACACAAGTTGAAAGAGCCTTTACTAACCGCTACGAGTATATCAGAATAGATAAAGTACGCAAGATGTTATAGATGTTGACATATTTTTTAGATTGTATATACTAGTCATACACTATGATTTCCATGCGAAACATTATTATCAGCATTATTATTTCACCAGATTCGAGTGGAAGATTTTAAA
This sequence comes from uncultured Gammaproteobacteria bacterium, assembly GCA_964407875.1. Taxonomy (GTDB): domain Bacteria; phylum Patescibacteriota; class Patescibacteriia; order UBA2169; family UBA2169; genus CAYOXH01. Next base: position 8,689 of record CAYOXH010000008.1, on the reverse strand, counting down.
TAGTGTAAAAATAGATTTAAAAGGGCCTTCCACTCGGAAGGTCTTTTTGATTCCACAAACAGCTCTTTAGGCAAAAAACAGGAAGAAGTTATTCCACAACCAAGAGGGGAGAATTACCATGTTATTTGACCACACACAGTTATGCCCGCCTGAGAAGGTTGAGGTGTATGATTCAACCTTGCGCGATGGCGCGCAGGCAGAGGGAGTGAACTTTTCGGTTCGTGACAAGCGTCTTATTGCCGAGCGGCTGGATAAGCTGGGTGTTCACTGTATCGAAGGGGGATGGCCGAACAGCACCAACCCAATAGATACAGAGTTTTTTCAGCAAGTGAAATCGCTTAACCTTTGCGCAAAAGTTTCTGCTTTTGGAAGTACGCGCAAGCCAGTTGGAAACGCGTGCGATGATGCAACGCTTAGGTCGCTTTTGGATTCAGAGACCGAGGTTATTGCATTGTTCGGAAAGACATGGATGCTGCATGTCCGTGATGTTCTTCGGACTGATGCTGACGAAAATTTGCGCATGATTGAATCGTCAGTGGCTTATCTAGTAGGGCTTGGGAGGGAAGTGGTGTATGATGCTGAGCACTTTTTTGACGGATACAAAAATGATCCAGAGTATGCCGTCAAAACGCTCAAGGCAGCCATCAGCGGTGGCGCTCGAATTGTGGTGTTGTGCGATACCAACGGAGGAACTCAGACCCTGGAACTGGCGTGGATTATTGATTGCGTGAAGAAGCACCTAGGCGGGTTTCTGTTTGGGATTCACACACACAATGACACAGGAATGGCAGAGGCAAATACCTCTACCGCTGTTCTGTTGGGTGCCACTCAAATCCAGGGAACCTTTAATGGGTACGGTGAGCGGTGCGGAAACGCAAATCTTTGCACTGTTTTGCCGAATCTTGAGTTCAAACACCAAGTCCGAACCATTGGACCAGAGAATCTGGGCAGATTAATGGAGTTTTCTCGGTATTTAAGTGAGATGGCCAATGTGGCGCACGACCACAGGCAGCCCTGGGTTGGGGAGAGCGCGTTTGCGCACAAAGGAGGCGCGCACGCGGATGCGGCAAGAAAGAATCCAGTATCTTTTGAGCACGAGCCACCCGAGAAAACTGGGAACGAAAGGCGGATTTTGGTGTCTGGCCAGGCAGGTACAAGTACGGTTGTGCAAAAGCTTGACCATTTGTACCATGCTCTTGATAAGCGAGATCCGAGAGTTGTTACTCTGCTTCATATACTTAAACAAAGAGAGCATGAAGGATGGATGTTTGAGGCGGCTGAAGCAACATTCGAGATTCTTGCTCGGCACATAATTGAGGGGATTCCAAAGCCGTTTAAGCTCGAAGAGCGCCAGTGCATTGATAGGAAAATCATCTTACCAGATGGCGGGGAGGCCGAAGTTTCTGACGCAATTGTAAAGCTTTGGGTTAATGGGAATTTCCGTCATTTTCCAGGAACCGGAGACGGACCAGTTAATGCGCTTGACCTTGCTTTAAGAAGGGCTTTGCTTAAGGCGTATTCGTGCCTTGAATCTGTCCGTCTTGAAGATTATAAGGTTCGCGTTTTGAATGGAGGAGGCACCGCGAGCAAGGTGCGTGTGCTTATCGAAGCATCTGATGGCACATTAGTGTGGAGTACTGTTGGGGTATCAACCAATGTTATTGAGGCAAGTTGGCTTGGGCTGGTTGATATGTACTGGTACAAGTTGCTCCTTGATGGCGTTGAAATCGCTGAGAACCATGAATTACCAAAAGAGTAAGGTTCTCGAAGGGTATGATCTTTAGGTGGTTAAGGTGGTTAGTCCAGAATGGATTAACCACCTTGTTTTATTCCGCCAAAGGCGCACAGGTTGCATTTTTTTGGAAATATGTTATAGTATGCATTACTTATTAATCATGCTGTATTTAGGGCTTTTTTCCTCCCTGCCGGATCGGCCGGGCAATTCGTCCGCAGACATATAGCAGTAGTAAAAAGGATCAATTTATGTCAGAAGTTAATATTCCTTCATTGGAAGAATTATTGGAGGCAGGAACCCATTTTGGCCATACCACCAGCAGGTGGCATCCTAAAATGGAGAAATTTTTGTATGGGAAAAGAGGAGGAATTCATTTAGTAGATTTAACAAAAACACAAGAGCAAATTGAGAAGGTTGTTGCTTTTATTAAGTCAAACATAGGTCCGCTAAAGCCCTTGCTTTTTATCGGCGTTAAGCCAATTGCGCGCGATGCTGTGCGAGAGCAGGCGCAAAGATGTAATTCACCATATGTGGTAAACAGATGGATTGGAGGCATGCTTACCAACTGGGGCGCTATTACAGGGATGATAAAGCGCATGAAGCAATTAGAGAGCGATAAAGCATCTGGTAAATTGGAAAAGTATACCAAGCGCGAACAACTTGAGTTTGTGGAGGAATATAGTAAACTAGAAGAAGCAATAGGCGGCATCCGCGAGCTCAAAGGAAAGCCAGGAGCAGTATTTATTGTAGATGCAAAGTATGATAAAACCGCTTTAAACGAAGCAGCCAAACTCAAGGTTCCTATTATTGCTATAACTGACAGCAACATCAATCCAGCTAAGATTACACACCCAATTCCCGCAAATGATGATGCAGTTAAATCAATTTCTTTAATTAGCAAAGTTATCGCAGACGCAGTGATTGCAGGCAGTGAAAAAAAAGAAACTAAATAAAATATATGAAAGATATAATTATAAAATTACGAAAGCAAACAGGTGCTGGCATTATTGATATTAAAGAAGCATTAGAAGAATCTGGCGGTGATGAAGAAAAGGCGCTTGATGTTTTGCGTAAAAAAGGGAAAAAGATTGCGTCAAAAAGGGCTGGACGAGAAGCAGGCGAAGGATGGATTGGTTCGTATGTGCATGCAAATGGAAAAGCAGCAGCAATGGTCAAGCTTCAGTGTGAGACCGATTTTGTGGCGCGTAATGTTGAGTTCCAGGAACTGGCTCATGACATTGCCATGCAAGTTGTGGCAGCTATTCCAGAATACTTAAAGCCAGAAGATGTTCCAACTGAAGTTATTGAAAAAGAGAAAGAAATTTACACAGAAGAAGTAAAAAAACAAGGCAAACCAGATGATATGATAGAGAAAATTACACAAGGCAAGCTAGAAAAATATTATCAAGAGGTGTGCCTATTAAAGCAGGCCTATATTAAAGATGATTTAAAAAACATTGAGCAATTACTTGAAGAAGCAACAGCAAAGATCGGTGAAAAGATTGAAGTGACCGAATTTGAAAGGTTAGAAATTTAAAGCTATGAAGTATAAACGTATTTTACTTAAACTTTCAGGAGAGGCATTGCAAGGAAAAGGCAAGCATAACCTTGATTTTAAAGTGATACGAGAAATCGCAAAAGAATTTACTAATTTAACTCGTGAGGGTATTGAACTGGCTGTTGTTATTGGCGGAGGAAATATATTTAGAGGCAGAAATATTCCAAAGCATTCTATTGACCAGGCAACCGCGGATTACATGGGAATGATCGCGACTATTATGAATGCAATTGCATTGCAATCCGAAGTAGAACGGGCAGGAGCGCGCTGTCGCGTGCTTACTGCTTTATCAATCAAAGAGGTTGCAGAAGATTACATTCGCCGCAAAGCGCGCGGACATCTGCGGGACGGTAGAATTGTTATTTTTGCGGCAGGCACAGGGAACCCATATTTTACAACAGATACTGCAGCTGCCTTGCGGGCGCTTGAAATAGACGCGGACATCTTACTCAAGGCAACTATGAATGTTGATGGGGTATACACATCTGATCCAAAGAAAAAAGAACTTGCCAGCCGAAGAGGCGGGAAAAAGGCAAAAAAACTAGATACAGTGAGTTTTCAAAATGCATTAGTTAAGCGACTTAAGGTAATGGATTCTACTGCATTTAGCTTGTGCCAAGACAATAATCTTCCTATTGTTGTTTTTAAATATAAAAAAGGAGCCATTGGAAAGATATTAGCGGGTGAGAAGGTTGGGACGCTAGTGAAATAACCAAATTTGTTGTATAATTAATACATGTTTAAAAAGAAAAATAAAAATCAAAAGCGACGAGTCGCGATAAATGGATTCGGAAGAATTGGGCGCGCCGCATTTAAAATTGCAATAGAAAAAAGCGATTTAGAAGTTGTTGCTATTAATGATTTAACAGACCCTGAAACACTTTCCTACTTGTTAAAGCGTGATACTGTTTATGGAATGTATCATAGAAAAGTCAAAGCAGGCACTAAAAAAGGAATTAAATTAGATGATTGCAGGGGTCACATAGAAATAGAGGGAGTGGTATACCCTATTCTATCGCAAAAAGAGCCAGAAAAATTGCCATGGAAAGAACTTAAGGTTGATATTGTTATTGAGTCAACTGGTTTTTTTACTAAACATAAAGATGCCAAAAAGCATCTAAAAGCTGGCGCCAAAAAGGTTGTTATATCTGCCCCCTCTAAAGACGACCAGACACAGACACATATATTAAGTGTGAATACAAATGATGGCATTAAAGAAGATATTGTATCTAATGCCTCATGCACCACTAATTCGCTTTCTCCGGCAATTACGATAATTAATAATGCATTTGGCGTCCAAAAGGCAATGATGACCACTATTCACTCATATACTGCTGACCAGAATATTGTTGATGGTCCGCATAGAGATTTGCGCAGAGCCAGAGCAGCAGCGCAAAATATTATTCCCACAACAACTGGAGCAGCTGTTGCAACTACTAAAACCATTCCTGAACTTGGAAAGAAATTTGATGGCATTGCAATTCGCGTTCCAACAATTGTGGGCTCTATTTCGGACATAACTATGCTTATCAAGAAGGACGCGACAGTTGAAGAAGTAAATGACGCGTTTCGGGAGGCATCATCTAAGTCGCCTTTTAAAGGGATTGTGGATGTAACTGATGAGCCAATTGTTTCCTCTGATATTATTGGAAATTCACATTCAGCTATTATTGACCTTTCGTTTACCAGGGTAGTTGACAAGAATCTTTTAAAAGTATTAGCATGGTATGATAATGAATGGGGTTATGCGAATCGGCTGGTGGAGATGGTCCAAATACTTATTGTTTAACTTAATATAAAAATAAAAGTGGTTGAATTACCGCTTTTATTTTATTAATACCAATGTCATTCCGACCGGTCGGGATGACGAGAAGACTATGAAACAGGAAATTGCTATTGTTGCTTCTGGCGGAGGTATGGGTTGTAGTTATGCTGCTGGTGTTATGAACGCAATTTATAATCATTATAAATTTACTGCTCCAGACATAGCAATAGCTGGCTCTGGGAGTACTGGCACGTTTGCGTATTATATTTCTGGACAAGGAAAATACGCAGACCATGTTTGGTCTCGCGTACTAGTATCTAAAAAATTTGTTGATTTGAAGAGATTTTGGAAAATAATGAATGTTGATTATCTCATTGATGATGTTTTTAAAAAGCAATATCCTTTAGACACGCACGCTATTTTAGATTCCCTAACTAAATTATTTATAGCAACAACAAATTGTACAACAGGAAAGTTAACTTATTTTTCAAATGATGACCGTTTTACTGAAAACGATATTTTTGAATTGCTGCGGGCAAGCAAGTCAATACCTATTTTGTACGGAAAAAAAATTCCTCTTAATGAGGGAAAGTATTGTGATACATATCTTTCGTCTTCTATTCAGCCGCATATTAAAAAAGCAGTTGAATTAGGAGCTAATAAAATTATCGCAATAGATAATGATATTAGAAGGCGGTTTAATGAGAGAATTTTTAAAATATGGCTTGCGTCCCGCAGCCGCGCTTTTAAGAAACTTTACAAAGAGCAGCATGATGAGGTTGCAAGATATAACTTGCCTAAAGAAGTTGAGATTATATTTGTTCGCCCTTCTTCTTATATAAAAGTAGGCACAACTAATAATACCTCAGAACTACTTGAGGAATCAATTCAAATGGGCAAGGATGACGCGGTTAATAATAAGCAATTATCTGATTTGCTGTTGCGCGTTAATAATTAGCTGGAGTTGCTTTTGTGTTTGAAAAAAGATATTATAGATAGTATATATGCAGCAATCGAAACTTTTTTCAAAAACAAGCAAAACTAGTGAGGCAGATGCTAAAAGTATTAACCATGAATTATTGGTTCGTGCTGGTTTTGTAGACCAATTAATGGCTGGGGTATATTCATATCTACCTTTAGGGTGGCGTGTTTTGGATAAAGTAAGTGATATTGTGCGAGAAGAAATGAATGCAGTTGGAGGCCAGGAGGTCTCTTTACCTGCAATGCACCCAAAGGAAAATTGGGAACAAACAGGTAGGTGGAAAAAAATGGATGTTTTGTTTAAGACAAAATCCCAAACCAAGACCGAGTATGCTCTAGGCCCAACACATGAAGAGGTAATTGTGCCTCTAGCAAAAAAGCATATTAATTCATATCGTGATTTGCCTGGGTACTGGTACCAGATACAGGTTAAATTCCGTGATGAACTGCGCGCAAAAGCAGGATTGCTTCGCGGACGCGAGTTTTTAATGAAGGATTTATACAGTTTTCATGCCTCATCAAAAGATTTAAAAGAATATTACGAGAAGATGAAACATGCGTATCTTAAAGTATTTAAACGATGCGGCTTGGACGCAATTGTAACAGAGGCGAGCGGAGGAACGTTCTCAAAGGAATACTCGCATGAATTTCAAATTAAGACACCAAGTGGCGAAGATTTAATTTTCCGCTGTTCGTGCGGTATGACGAGAAATAAAGAAATTGTTCCGGAGCTTAAAGATGGCGCACCTTGCCCTGAATGCGGTAAGTCGGTTGAGGCAATTAAATCCATTGAAGTAGGTAATATTTTTGACCTTGGCAAAAAGTTTTCTAAAGATTTTGATTTGAAGTTTACTGATGAAAAAGGAAAAGAGCAGGAGGTTATAATCGGCTGCTATGGAATTGGAATCAGCCGTTTAATGGGCGCTATTGTAGAAGTGCATAATGATGATAAAGGAATTATTTGGCCAGATGAAGTTTCGCCTTTCGAATACCATCTTATCACTTTGTCCGAGGAAAAAGACGCGCGTAAGAAGTCCGAAAAAGTATATGAAGACCTGCAAAAACAAGGTAAGTCCGTGCTATGGGATGATAGGGATGATGCAACTGCCGGCGAAAAACTCGCAGACAGCGATTTAATCGGCATTCCAAATCGTTTAGTCATAAGTAAAAAGACAGGGGATAAGGTAGAATTGAAGAGGCGGGGAGAAGATGACGAGAAACTTGTTGATTTAAAGGATGTTTTATAACACTTCGGTCGGGATGACAATAAAAAACAATATGCTTGATATAAAATTTATTCGCGACAATAAAAAAGATGTGCAAGAAGCCGCCAAAAACAAGGGCATTGATCTTGATGTTGGGAAGTTATTGTCCTTAGACGAACGTCGCTTAACACTGTTGCAGGAAATTGAAGAGTTGAACGGACAAAAAAATGATCTTAATGACAAAATTTCAAAAACAAAAGATCGTGACCCCTTAATTAAAAAAGGCAAGGAAATTAAAAATAAACTGTCTAAATTAGAGCCAGAGTATAAAAAATTAAAACAAGAGTATGATTCTTTAATGGTTAAGGTGCCAACTGTTCCTTCGAGCGATACTCCGGTCGGTGAGGGCGAGGAAGATAACAAGGTTATTTTTGAAGCAGAAAAGCCCTCTTTTGACTTTGAGCCAAGAGATCACATTACATTGGGAGAATCTTTAGATATTATTGATTTTGATAGAGGCGCGAAAATCAGCGGTTATCGAGGATATTATTTAAAAAACGAAGGAGCCATGTTGGTTATGGCAATGATGCAGTATGCGTTCCAAAAAATGATAAGTAAAGGATACATGCCAATGATTCCGCCGACCTTGGCTAAGGAATTTGTATTATTCGGCAGCGGTTATTTTAAAGGTACAGAATATAATGGTAATACAGATGAAATTTATCAAGTAGCAACTTCTGACAAAGAAGCAGATGGAAAGAAGAGTACTGATAAAAAATTCTTAGTAGGAACAGCAGAGCCAGTGCTTTTGTCGTATTATGCAAATGAGATACTCGATGGCAAGGATCTTCCTTTGAAGTTCTGCGGGTTTAGCCCTTGCTACCGAAGTGAAATAGGGTCATACGGGAAAGATACAAAAGGATTGTATCGAGTGCATGAGTTTTACAAAGTAGAGCAGGTGGTTATTGCCCCTGCTGACGTGGATCTTACAGATGAGATTCAGGAGGAAATGGTTGAGGCCTCAAAGGAATTGCATGAAGAACTCGGGCTGCCGTATCGCCAACTCCAAATCTGCACTGGAGACATGGGAATTGGCAAGTATAAAATGTTTGATATTGAGGCATGGATGCCTGGCACTAACAGGTGGGGGGAGACAGGGTCTGCTTCTAATTTAAAAGATTGGCAATCACGCCGTCTTAATGTCCGCTATAAAGATAATGACGGAAACAAGCAGTATGTATACATGTTAAATAATACTGCATTGCCTAGTGTTCGACCTTTAATCGCAATACTCGAAAACTACCAGCAAGAAGATGGCAGTGTTTTAATCCCAGAAATTTTACAGACATGGATGGGGGGTATAAAAAAAATATCAAAGGACGGGTAAATAAAAAACGCAAAATTGTAGGGTCAAGACATGTCTTGACCCTACAATTTTGCGTTTT
>CAYOXH010000007.1:12996-16289 GCA_964407875.1 uncultured Gammaproteobacteria bacterium | reverse complement strand
GCCCCTTATCTCCAGAAGCAATCCAAACAGCTGATTCCTGGGCCAACCGGTAGGTTACACTTCTTAATGCCTGGTGAAAAGCGCTAGCCCCAACTCGAGTAAGAATCCTGCCGATAATTTGCGTAATAGTTCTTGGAATGTCTCCTGCTGTAATAGAAACATCACCAACACCTAAGAGAGCATACGCGGGCCGCGGGTGCGCGCCAAGAACAAAAACAGAAATCATCACAATTAGCATGACCTTAATAAATACGCTTGGTTGTTTTTTGTTTTTATGCATTTATATAATCTACTGGGATGCGCGCATATCAGCCATTGCCTCTTCAAATAGCTGAAGAAGCTCTTCGTCGGTTGTTTGGGATAATTGATCCTCACTTATGCCTTGCTCGCGCAAAAGGCCTTTCACTTGCTCTGGAGTTGGTGTACTGCCTGCCTGAAGTACATCTAAAATTGCTTGGGCGTTATCTGATAAATCCTGCTCAACTGGCAAACTATCCGCAAGATCTTGCTCTAATGCTGTCTGCTCTCTGCTAAATTCTTCAAGCAAGTCAATAATACCGCTTCCGCATGTTTGTCCTGTTGGACAATTTGGATCTGTGCCTTGGCTAATTTCCTCTGAATCGCTTATGCTATCTGAGTCAGTGTCAGCTAGATACGCGCTTGTGTTGTATATATTAATTTCATCCCAATCATATAACCCATCCTCATCTGTATCAGTTACGCGCAATTTTATATCGTCCAAGCTATTAGGTTCACCTGGTGCTGCTTGCTCAATTTCGTCTGGTATAATTGTCAATCTAATGGTCTGACCAATTCGTATGAATCCAAAAATAATAGCAAACAAAGCAAACGCCAAAAAACCAAATCGCAAAATCCTATCCATATATTTAAAACGAAATAAATCAAATACTAACAAAAAATTACACTAATATTATAACACGAAAACAGCTTTTTCTACAATACAAAAAAAGCGATCCGAAGACCCGAATTCATCCGAATGATCCGAATAGAAAATAATATAGATTATGTCGTAATAATTAGGATCATTCGGATGAATTCGGATTTATTCGGATCGCTAATTTAATCCAATCATCTATTCCCAGCTCTTGAGCTCTGATTTTTTGATTAAGGCCAATTTCTCTTAATATATTACTTACGTCCTGCGACTCTATGCCTAAACCAGCCGAAAGAGTATTATGCAGCTGCTTTCTGGGCGATGAAAACCCAATACGCACAACTTGCCAGAACTTTTTTTCATTTGATATATCATATATAGGTTCCTCGGATATGTTGTTTATCTGTAAAAAAGAGGAATCAACTTTTGGCTGGGGCCAAAAACTTGATTTAGAAACATTAAACAATATATCGGGCTTAGAATATAGCTGTACTGATATGCCGAGTAAGTTCATTTTACCACGGCTTGCGCATACTCTTTGGGCCACTTCTTTTTGCAGTAAAATATGCATTTTTTTGGGCTTTGACGCTTTATCCGATACGAACTTTCTCAATATTTTTCCTGTGATTTGATATGGAATATTTGCAATAATTCTATAATTACTATCAGATAGTTCTGACATGCCAAGCTTATCGGATAAATGAATTCTAGCATTTAATATTTTACTATGCGATATAAACTCAGCTGAATCTTGTCCCTTGTATTCGATTCGATTTTTGTAATTTTTGGTATCGGATATAGTAGTACTGTTTTTTATAAAATACGAGGAAATCTCACTATTTTCGAGTTTAAGTATGTCTTTTTGCAAAATTTCTATTGAATCGTTATCCTTAAACTGTGCTTTAAGATGCTTAGCTAGATGATTATCTCTTTCTACTGATAATATGTTATTAGATTTTTTTAAAAGTTCCTGCGTAAGCACTCCAAATCCAGGCCCAATCTCCAATATATTTTCATTTTTTTTGATGTCAGATCTATCCACAATCTGATTAAGAATATTCTTGTCTATTAAAAAATTTTGCCCACTCAATGGAGATGGGCTTATATTAAACTTCTTAGATAGGGTCTTAATTATTTGAATATTTGTTAAATCCATAAACAGTTAATTCTTAATCTTTATTGGCTCATATTTTATCAGCGAAAACAACAAGGTCATAAGAGCTCCTATAATAAACAATAGCGCAAATGAGTTTGGAATAATCCACAGGGCAATAATAGATAACAGTATCGCGGAAATTTTTCCAATAATTAATGCTTGTTCAAAAAAGATTACTGTTTTCATAACACTTGTATCCCCCGCACGTTCGTAGGTCATAGCCATCATAGGCACCACAATTACATTCTTTGATGTCCTACCCAAAGAATCAACCAAAAACACGCCCAATGTTCCATTTACCAATAAACGAAGCAACCACGAACCAGATCTAAAAATTGTACCCATTCTTAGAATTGACCTGCGATGCGAATGCCCGACATCCACCATTTTACCTACAAACAGCAGAACAATGGTTGTAGTTAGCGTGGCTAGCGCGACTAATGAGCCAACCGAAAGAAAATCCTTAACCACTATAAAAATAAATATTGGCCACATTACCATAGAAAGCAGTTCTTCTCCATACCCCATAAATCCAAAAAAGTTTCTCCTGTTTTCCTTTGCAAATAACCGCTTAAAAGAATCTTTATACGCAAATGGAGTTGGCTTGAATTTTTCAGGTGTTGAAAGAAGTGGCAGATTTGATGCGAGTATTAAGATAGTAGCAACAGTAAATAATAATTTGAATCCCCAAACACTAATTAATAAACCGCCCAAAAAAGGTCCAATAATATATAGGATAGAAGTAATGACCATTATGTTGCTTATTTCCCGTCCTCTCTCATTATTTTTTCCAAATCTAGCAAAATCTGCGTGAAACCCTGGCCAATAGAATGACTTCTGCGCTGCAAATGCGATAACAGCAACTAAGACAAACAGATAATTTATGGAAATTAAATGAAGTGAAATATAGTACAATGCTAAAAACGGCGTTCCTAACAAAATTGATTTCTCATATCCAAACTTCCTGGCAAATTTTGCGCCCAAAGGGATGGTAAAAAGGTATATTGAATAAATTACTAAGTAAAAAAATAAAACCTGATGAAGTGAAAACCCTCTGCTATATAGGTAAATTGGCTCAAAAATAGCAACCATTGCAACAGCAAAACTAACCATGCTTGCAGACAAGTATAGTTCCCGAACTTGGCGTGTTAGTTTTGTGGCAAGAAACGCCTTTATGGTTTTTAAAAAACGCGCATGTGGCATTTTATTTAGATTTTAATATTATTGCCCCTTCTCGCAATA
>CAYOXH010000007.1:0-12986 GCA_964407875.1 uncultured Gammaproteobacteria bacterium | reverse complement strand
TATCTCTACTTTATTATCACATACTTTTGCAATAGTTGAAACTTTTGTATGAGGAAGCATACCCGAATCAATACCATAATCAACCATAGTAATATGCTCTCCTAAAGAAGTGCGAACATCATCAATACTATAACAACTATTCTCTCCTGCAATATTTGCAGATGTTGAAACAATCGGTAAACCAAGTTCGCGGCTTACGGATTGGGCTATATCGCTTTTTGGAACACGTAACGCTGCAAATCCATCCTGCACTGCACTTGTAGCTAATCCTTGTTTTTTTATCTCTAAAATCAAAGTTAGCGGCCCTGGCCAAAACTCCTGTGCCAAATCTTGCGCTTTTTCCGAAAACGAAAACCATTCAACAGCCATAGTATCATCTGCAACAATAAGTGGTAATGTTTTTCCTTGAACTCTATCTTTAATGGTAAATATTTTATCAACTGCTTTCTCATTGGTTGCATCACACCCAAGCGCATATGCAGTATCAGTCGGATAAAGAATAATACCGCCCTTCTTTAGGCAGGCGGCAATTTCTTTGTAATCTATATTTTTGGACTTTACGATTTGCATTGTACAATCACGTCATCCTGAACGAGCGACTCGCTGTACTCAGCAAGGAGGCCGAGAATACTCGGCATAAACTGCGTGAAGGATCCCGTCGAAGATGCTCAAACGCATTCCACGGGATTCTTCACTTCGATCGCCCCGTTGAGCGGGACTCCCTCGTTCAGAATACGTACTATTTAACAACAAAATTAATCAGCTTACTTGGAACAAAAATTTGCTTAATTACCTCCCCGCCTTTCAAATAACTTGCAACCTTCTGGTCTTTCTTTGATAAATCAGCAACTTCATCCTCTTTTGCCTTAGGACTTGCAACAATGTTCGCACGGACCTTTCCATTCACTTGAATCACATAGGTAACTTTTTCTTCGACTAAAAACTTTTCATTATACTTTGGCCATTTTTCTTTTTCAATCAATTGATTTTTCCCAATCATCTCCCAAAGCTCATTAGTAATGTGAGGCGCAAACGGATTGAGTAGTGTTAAAAATATCTCAAAATGCCTCTTAGAAATCTCACCTGCTTTATATACGGTATTAACAAAAATCATAAATTGAGATACAGCAGTGTTAAATCCAAAACTCTCAATATCCTCCCCTACTTTTTTAATAAGATAATGAAGCTCTCTCTCTATCTTCTTCTCTTCATCTTGAACCTTGTACCTTGAACCTTGTACCTTCTCAGACATATTCCACACTCTCTCCAAGAAACGACGCACCCCAATAATACCATCAGTATTCCACGGCTTATCTTCTTCTAATGGTCCCATGAACATTTCATACATACGCATTGTGTCTGCTCCAAGTTGCTCTATAACATCATCTGGATTAATAACATTCCCGCGCGACTTGCTCATTTTGTGCCCGTCTGGCCCAAGAATCAAACCTTGGTTTCGCAACTTCAAAAATGGCTCTTCAAAACTAAGTAAATCTAAATCATATAATACCATGCAAAAAAATCTAGCATACATTAAATGCATAACAGCATGCTCTGCTCCGCCGACATAAGTATCAACTGACATCCATGTTTTAAGTTTCTTTTTTGATGCAAACTCTTTTTTATTCTTAGCATCTATGTACCTTAAAAAGTACCACGAAGAATCCACAAACGTATCCATTGTATCGCTCTCACGGCGCGCTTTGGATTTATCAGCCAGAGGCTGACCAGCCTCTGGCTGGCATTTTGGACACTTGACGTTGTGGAATGATTTAGACCTCTCAAGCGGTGACTTTCCTTTTGGCCTAAAATCCACATCATCCGGCAATTCAACTGGAAGATCTTTTTCTGGAACCGGAACCTCGCCGCAGTCATCACAATAAATGATTGGAATAGGCGCGCCCCAATATCGCTGGCGCGAGATTAGCCAATCTCGAAGCTTGTAATTCACAACACGTTTGCCATAACCCTTTTCTTCTAAATAATCCATCACTTTTACTGTTGCCTTATGTATATCTAAACCATCTAAAAAATCACTGTTAACCATAATTCCCTCTTCCTCTTGAACTTGTTCTGGTGTTGTAATTTTCGATTCGTCTCCATCAGAACCAACTACAACGCGAATAATTTCCAAATCCATTGCTTTGGCAAATTCAAAATCACGAATATCATGTCCTGGAACTCCAACAACAGCGCCTGTTCCAATACTGGCAAGCACAAAGTCACCAACATACACAGGCATGTTTCTATTATTCAGCTGATTAATAGCATAGAGGCCGGTAAATACCCCTGTTTTTGTTCCTTTGGCATCAATCCTCTCAAGTTCTGTTTTTTTGCTAGATTCTTTTATATACTTTTGAACTTTTTCTTTTTCTGGAAACTTATCAATATTTTTTTCTACAAAATCACTGTCAGGCGCTAAAGTTATGAATGTTGCGCCAAAATTCGTATCAGGGCGCGTTGTAAAACACGATATCTTGCTATCTATTCCCTCTACTTCATACTCAATATCAATACCTTCAGACCTGCCTATCCAATTCTTTTGCATTAATTTAATTGGCTCTGGCCAATCCAACTTAGATAAATTATTTAACAACCTTTCGGGATACAAGGAGGAATCAATAATCGCATGCAGCAATTCTGGAAACTCGTTTGTATTCATCTCGTCAAACGTAAAATGTCCTTTGTTTTTTATATGAACAAACTGCCCTCCAATTGCGTCTTGATATAGTTGGGCAGCGTCAAGATGCCTTTGTTTGTCGTTTGATAAAAAGCATACTATTTCCTGAATATTTTCTCTAATAATAGGGTCTATTTCAAAATCAAATAATTCGGATTTACTTGTATCCCCTGTTTTAGGAATCTTTGCCGGCGCAACAAGTATCAATTTTTTAATCCTTTTCTTTGTTTCTCCAAGCCATTTCACAATAAACGCAGCTCCGCAACTATGGGCGACAATAGTGGTCTGGTTGGTAATATATTCTTTTTCAATGATCTTTGCCCATGTATCATATTTTGGATTCCATGATTCTGGAAAATGAGGATATGTTGTTTTAATATCACTATTGTTTAACTTCTCCCTAATCCATTCCTTCCAGCTTTCTTCTGGATGATCTTTTTTTCTTTCTTCGCTTTCTTTATTAGAGCGACATCCATGAATAATCACAACATTACCTTTCTTTGAACCTTGAACCTTGAACTTTGAACCTTCCCCAGTAATTTTAAAAAACCATTGTTCCAAATCTTTCTGAACAACATCATGATCGCACCGCTCTCATTTCCCATTTATAACTTGCTCATTTGCCAAAACTGTTTTGCAGTCGCTGCACCAATTAACTGGTGCTTCTTTTTTATAAGCTAACCCTGCTTTATAGAATTGCAAAAATAGCCACTGCGTCCATTTATAGTATTCAGGAGAAGCAGTTGAAACCTCGCGCGACCAATCATAACTAAAACCAAATGACTTAATTTGTCGCTTAAATGTTTTGATGTTTTTCTTTGTGCTCTCTTTTGGGTGAATACCGGACTTGATTGCATAATTCTCCGTTGGCAAGCCAAAAGCATCCCAGCCCATTGGATGCAGCACTTTGTATCCTTTCATGCGAAGATATCTCGAATAAATATCAGTTGCTGTGTACCCTTCTGGATGCCCAACATGCAACCCAGCACCTGAAACATAAGGAAACATATCAAGAATATAGCTTTTTTTGGCTTTCCCAGCTGTGTCGCTTACCTCAAAAACGCGCTCTTTTTCCCAGCGGTTTTGCCATTTCTTTTCTATCTTTTTATGATTATATTTAGCCATAGCTATAAGCTATTATACCTTTTTTAGCCCAAAATTCAACTTATATAGTAACACTTTTTATTTAAATACGTTATACTATAATCATGCCGAAAAATTATTCTCCAAACCCTAAAAACACAAGCAACACTACACTTGCCAAAAAAAACGCTGTACAATTACTAGTGCTTTTAAGTAGTTTTTTTGTGCTAGTGTTTAAAATTATCGGGGGCGTATTTTGGCTAATCAAATTAATAATATACAACACAATTCGCTTGGGCGTAAGATTTCTGGGCCTTCCTGTATATAAAAAAATAAAACATGCATCATTAAAGATAAACAGATACCATGAGTATTGGAAAAATCAGTTTGGAGAAAATTTTTCTAGAAATGTAATTATATATGGCGGCCTTATATTGTTTTCGCTTTTTGCCACAGCCAGCAATTTAAAAGCGCGGGAACTTCGGCCCGAAGAAGTAGGGCAAAACTCAAGCTTATATACACTGCTTGCTTCACAAGGTGATTTTGACACGCTTATAGAAATAGAAGCCACTATCGACAGCGAGGAGGGGGTACCGCAAACTGATGGCACTAAAAATCTCGCGCTTTCAGAGGTGGGAGTTACAAGCAATGTTGAGCCAACTGGGGCCCCTCTTGAGAATACGGATTCTTCCTTGTTTGCGCAGGATGGAGATGCTCTTATTAGACCAGACCTAATAGCAACAGATATTACCCCACAACTTCGCAGCAGTATTATTACTTATATGGTTCAAGAGGGGGACACGGTTTCTGAAGTAGCAGAAAAATTTGATTTAAGCACAAACACTATTCTCTGGGAAAACAAAATCGGTCCTCGTGATTTTATAAAGCCAGGCCAAGAACTAGTGATACTTCCAGTTACTGGAGTAACGCATACTATTAAACGAGGCGACACTCTTAATGCAATTGCGTCAAAATACCGCGCAAAAGGAGATGATATTCTTGAAGTTAATAAACTCGGGGACGCATCTGAATTACGGATTGGAGCAAAGGTTGTAGTTCCAGACGGGATTCCTCCTCCTGTACCAAGAACATACTCATCCTACTCATCAAGGATTGCTGATATACGTGATATATTTAAGCCAGCCCAGCCAATAGCAGGCAAACTAAACTGGCCCACCACAAAAAAACGAATTACGCAATATTTCCGTGGATGGAGGCATACTGGAATTGATATTGGCGTCCAAAGAGGACAACCAATATATGCGGCCGATGATGGTGTAATAACCACTTCTGGGTGGAATACTCGAGGATATGGATATTACATCATTGTAGACCATGGAGGAGGCATTAATACTTTATACGCGCATAACGATAAAAATTATGTTAAAAAAGGAGAGCGCGTAAAAAAGGGTGACATTATTGCTGCCATTGGCTCAACCGGACGTTCCACTGGGCCACATGTTCACTTTGAAGTACGTATCAACGGGAATCGTGTGAATCCGCTTGATTATCTATAAAAAGTAGAGACCAGGCATGCCTGGTCTCTACTTTTTATTCTGTCTTTGGCCTATACTGCAATGCCTCTGCAACATGTGGTGATGTAATCTCATCTGAATCCTCTAAATCAGCAATTGTACGGCTAACTTTTAAAATTCTATGAAAAGAACGCGCAGAAAGGTGAAGCGAAATCACTGCTTGCTTAATTAGCTGCTGTGTCTCGGAGTTTAAGCGGCAAACATCTTTAACAATCTGGGCTGTCATTTCATTATTAGTAAATATTCCATACTCTTTAAGTCGAGCGCTTTGTTTAGATCGCGCTTGGTTTACTCTATCTCTTATGCTGGCAGATGATTCTGCTTTTTCTTTTTGGTTGAGTTTTTCAAATGCCAACCGCGGAACCTCCACATGCAAATCAATCCTATCAATAATTGGCCCGGATATTTTATTTTTATACTTCATAATCTGAACTTGAGTGCATACGCATTCCCTGTCAGGGTCTCCAACATACCCGCATGGGCATGGATTCTGAGAAGCAACCAAAATAAATCTAGCAGGAAACGTAAAAGTTCCCTGCGCTCGCGAAACAGTAACAACACCATCTTCCAGTGGCTGTCTTAAATTTTCTAATACATAACGAGGGAACTCTGCAAACTCATCTAAAAACAGAACCCCCCTGTGAGCCAAGCTGATTTCACCTGGCTTTGGAAAGGTTCCACCACCAACCAATGCAACTCCGCTTGATGTATGGTGTGGCGAGCGAAAAGGCCTATTTATAACAAGAGGCATATTTTGGCTCAAACACCCTGCTATGCTATAAATCTTTGTTACTTCAAGCTGTTCTTCTAACGCCATTTTTGGCAAGATCGAAACCATTGACCTCGAAAGAAGCGTCTTTCCGCTTCCTGGAGGTCCGGATAAAGAAACATTATGCGCGCCAGCAGCAGCAACTTCTAACGCGCGCTTAGCATGCTCTTGCCCGCTAATATACGCCATATCAACTTCATCTATAATTTGTTCGTCTTTTAGCTCTTCTGTAATCTTAAAAGGTTTTATTATTTTTTGATTATTCAAATGCAGAGCAATTTCCTGTAATGAATCTATTGGAATAACATCAACGCCAGTTACTATTGCTGCTTCTTTTGCATTGATTGCTGGAACAAAAATTCTTTTATATTCTTTCTCCCGCGCCCAAATAGCAACTGGCAAGATTCCTCGCGTAGGGCGCAATGTTCCATCTAAAGCCAGTTCTCCGATAAATATAGAATTATCAAGATTTGCTTGAACTTGTCCGCTAGAAATAAGGATTCCAACAGCAATCGGCAAGTCAAAGGCAGCTCCTTCCTTTTTTAAATCAGCAGGAGCCAAGTTAACAATTATTTTTTTAGAGTATGGGTATTCAAACCCTGAATTGCGGATAGCTGTTGGAATTCTCTGGCGAGATTCATCAACAGCTTTATCTGCTAAACCAACAACTATAAAAACAGGATGTCCTTTTGAAACATCTGCTTCTATATTAATTGCTTCTCCATCAATTCCAACCACAGCGCACGAAAGAATTTTTGTAAGCATATCACCTGCTGTCATCCCGACCGAAGTGACCTGCTGTACTCAGCGGGGAACGAAGTGGAGGGATCTTCTTGTCTAGTCAGTTACAAAGAGATTCCTCCACTTCGCTTTGCACTGGGTACAGTGCGCCGCTTCGGTCGGAATGACAATTAATTAAAAATTCCTATTTTTATCTCGCCTAACATTAAATATAAGCAATATTACACCAACAAATATCATAACATCAGCTAAATTTATTATTCCTCCCCAAGGAACAATAATGTAATCAACAACTCCATAATGTATAATTCTATCGGTGGTATTTGATATAGCCCCCGCGATAAGCAGCCATATTGCAGAAATTGTATGCGTTGCTTGTATATAAAATAATACAAGCAAAACCAAAATCATCAAAACAAGAGAAAAGGTATTCGATAATGGCAAGCTCCAAGCAAAATTTTGATTAACAAATACCCCATCACTAAATTTTGGGGTATTGAGAACAATATATTTTATAAACTGGTCAGCAATAAGACCTACTACAGAAATTGCAATGTATATTTTGCTATTCATGTTCAATATCTACCTCAGCAGCTGGGTATACTTTAAGACGTTTTTTGCTAATTGGCTTGCCAGTATGTATGTCAAGACCGTATTTCCCATCATCAATACGAGCCAAAGCAGCGGTCACGCGCTTTAGTTCGTCTTCAAGCTGTTCAACAACACTAGTATTGGTTTCTGTTTGCGCGTATTCTGCCGCATTGGACTCTTCATCATCACCATATTCTTGATATGTTGCCTTGTAATCGTTAGGATTGTATGATTTTTCCTTTCCTAACTTCCCAAGATCTCCTTGAAGCCGCTTTTTTTCTATTTCTAATGCCTTCTTTTGTTCCATTAAAAATGATTTATCTAATTTTTGGTCTGCCATATGAGTAGTAATTAATAATTCAAAGGATTTTGAATCAAGTTTGTAGGGATATTATATCACGAAACCAATTTTAGATAAAAGAAGGCCGCAGATGCGGCCCCCTTAAAATTTAATTAACGGGTGCAAACTGCGGCCAATGGCTGCTTGACGCAGTTTGAACCCGTTAGCTTATATCCACCTGCAATGGACATAAGCTAACGGGCAGCAAACAATGTGATATCAAACAGTTTTTTATGCATCTTTCCAACTTTTGATGCTTAATGCCTCTACCTTCTATTAGTTTATACTTCTTGTCTGTTTACAAGTAGCATAACCATCTTTTTTTTGTTTTTGTTTCCCTTCCCAGACACCGTTTTGTATTTTTATTTTTATTTTTTGACAGGTGGTTGGTCACCTGTAAGTAAGATAGATAGTAGAAGCACACCCTTCACCACTCTATTATGATGAAAGGTGTGCCTCGGAAGGTATTGATTGTCAATGGTATACCCATTGTAGCACATCTAAACACAAAAGTCAATCTTGCCTCTGGAGAACGGCTTAGGTAATCTTAATTAATCATTCTGACTTTAGTACAATGCATCCTGCGACATTGCCATTGTTTGAACTACCAACCAAAAAATAATCAATAATACCATTAAGATACGCATCAGAGCTTATAAAATCGTGAGAAATCTTAATTGCAGATTCCGAAAATCCAGACAAGTCGCAAGATGGGGGCTTGACATAATTTTCCTTTAAAATATTTAATGTTTCTTGTAGATACTCTAAAGATGATCCCAATACAATCCCCATTTTAGGCACACTACCTATAAAATATCCGTTTATTTCTCCTTTTCCTTGTAATGACTCTAAAGTAATGTTAGTGCCATTATATAGCCATTCAATCTCCTCCCATTCTAAGCCATCTATATCAGCACGCAGTTCTGTCATAACAGTTCCATCAGTAAGTTCGCGCTCTATTGTAATGGGATGACTAAATGCGAAAAAGGAAGCCCCTATATTCTTCAATAGTTCAAATATAGTTTCTTGTGTTTCTACTTCTGATTCAATAAGAACCATCCAATCATCTTTAAATGATACTAAAACGTCTTTTTCACCAATAATTTGCGATATATCTGATATATCCGTACTATATAGTCCTTTTAATGTATCGAATATAGGAACAAAATTTTGGCCCAATTTTTTATATAATGACTCAAAATTGTTAATATAAATAGAAAGATTACTTGGAATGTATTCTAACGTTTTTATCCTACTATTATCCATATCCGATGTGGATATTTTCGCCTCAAAACCATCCTGCCAGCGTATAAGGCCATTACCTTGTTTTGCGCTAATTATTAAGGGATATGAAACATTTTCTTTAATCGCTTTTGTGTATATATTATCTGCAAATATAGACGAATCATTGCTATATAGAAAAGCTAAATAGTTTGCAAAAATAGGTATATTAAGCTTTTCAGCGAAACTACCAAAAGCACCTAATTTCTGCCTTACAGATGCACTACTTAAAACATAAAGCATATCATCCTCAATATACCATGCCCATGCATCCTTGGTCGCTGTAAAATCTGGCCACCATCCTGTTAAGGGATATTGCATTTCTATGGTGGAGTTCTGGTAAGTTTCTTGAGAAATACCAACAAGATCAAACCACTTTTCTTTATCCTTTAAAGTCATAGATAGGACTGCACCTCCATTTGGTAATAATCCCGCCTCAAGCGTCCCATAAAAGATTGGGAGAATGTCCTGTGTAAATGTTAGATTGTCCCATGTGAACAAATTAAACTTTTGGAATAAGCGAGCAGTATCTTTATTTGGAGTTGACTCCTTTTTCCAAAACAATAATTCAGAGTACCACTTCTCATTTTGCGGCAATGATATAGCCGCATAAAAGGACGCATCACTAGGCAGTTGATTTGCTAGGGTTAGGTTCGGCCTAGTAATAAACCAATACACAAATCCTAATACAATAGCAATACTAACCAAAATTATAATGGCTTTAATAATCCATCCTCCTCGCCTTGGCTTGGTTAATGCAACGCTTCCTGTTACACCCATGCCCAAAAACATCCGATCAATTTCTTTGTTCAGTTTTTTATTTGCCATATTTACATTATAACATGTCTTTATATCTCATTGCGAGGAACACTTCATAATGGCGAATAAAATCAAAAAAGCGCTCATCATATGCCAAGCGCTTTTTATTTAAACTTTATCTTCGTGGGCCCCTACGACTACTGTCCCGGCCGCCCGGCCGAGGGCCTCTTGGTCTGTCGCGCTCTGCTCCGCGCCGGCTCCCTGGCCCTCTTTCGCCTGATTGCTTTTCTACTCCTTGAACTCTAAGATTAATTCTTCCTTGGTCATCTATTTCATCAACCTCAACCGCAAGCGTATCGCCCACCTTGCAGACATCTTCAACTTTCTCAACTCTTTTATTTGCAAGTTTGGAGATATGAACCATACCATCTTTACCTGGAACCAACTCAACAAAAGCTCCAAAATCCATAACCCTTACAACCTTACCTTCATATTTTTCTCCTGGCTCTATATCGTGTGTTAACCTCTCAATCCATTCTGTTGCCTGTTTTGCGCCTTCGGCTTTTTCTGCTGTGATCATTACCAAGCCCTCGTCATCAATATCAATTTCAACGCCAGTCGCGTCTATAATCTCGTTAATTGTTTTCCCGCCAGATCCAATAACCAAACGAATTTTTTCTGGGTCTATCGAAATGCTTGTAATTCGAGGAGCAAATTCAGAAAGCTCTTTTGGCTCTTTGATAACTTTCTCCATCTTATCAAGAATTTCAAGACGCGCGGTCTTGGCTCGCTCAAGTGTTTCTTTTATAATCTCATTAGATAATCCATTTGTCTTTGTATCTAACTGAATTGCAGTAATTCCTTCTCTTGATCCTGCGACTTTGAAATCCATACCACCCTCGCCATCTTCTAAATCTTGTAAATCCGTAAGAATTTTGTAATTTCCGTCTTTGTCAGATGCTAATCCCATCGCAATTCCAGCAATATTAGCTTTTATAGGAACACCTGCATCCAAAAGCGACATTGTTGATCCACAAACAGATCCCATTGAGGATGAACCGTTTGATCCTAATACTTCTGATACCACGCGAATTGTATATGGAAAACTCTCTTTATCTGGAATCATTCTTGATAAGGCCTTTTCAGCTAAAGCGCCATGACCTATATCCCTGCGTCCAGGGCCGCGTAAAGGACCTGCCTCTCCAACGGAAAATGGAGGAAAATTATAATGATGCATATACCGCTTTTTGGTATCATTTTCTTCTAAAGTATCTAAAATCTGTTCTGCTCCTGGAGAATCCAAAGTTACAACAGAAAGGACTTGTGTTTCTCCTCTAGAAAAAAGTCCGCTTCCATGTGTTCTGGCTAAAATCCCAGCAGTAAATGTTAATTCCCTAATTTCGTCCAATTTTCTTCCGTCAACACGCTTTTCGTCCTTGATTATTGCTTGAGTTACAAATGATTCAACAATCTCCCACCCAAGAGAATCTGCCTTTTTTCTTTTATCTTTTCCAACTTGAAGCTCTTTTAAATGATCATCTAATTCTTCTAACAGAATCTTAACTGCTTTTTTACGCGATGTCTTTGTATCTTTTTTGCCTACAAATAATGACTTCCCAATATTATCACTAATAAATTTCTCTGTTTCCTTCTTGTAATCAACATTTGATGTATCTTCTTCGTCTGTTTCTTCGGATTCTGGCTCTTGCACCTTTTCTCTGCCAATTTCTTTTTGCATCTTTGTAAATGTTTTTACAAGAGAAGACAAATTCTTCTGAGCAAACTCAACACCTTCATATGCTAGTTCTTCGCTTGATTCTGGCGCATCTGCCTCAATCATAAGTGTCTTGTCATTGGTTCCTGCAACAACTATATTAAGATCCGACAATTCTCTTTCTTCGTAACTTGGATTAATAACCCAATTACCTTCCACATGCGAAGCGCGAACTCCTGCGATAGGCCCTTCCCAAGGAACATCAGAAATCGCCAAAGCCGCAACTGCCGCGTTCATTCCAACAATGTCAGGATCATTTTCCTTATCAAAAGAAAGCACAGTTAAAATTACCTGCACATCATTCTTTAGCCATTTGGGGAAAAGCGGTCTAATTGCCCTATCAATTAATCTTGCAGAAAGTATGGCTGCGTCTGTTGGCCTGCCTTCGTGCTTTATAAAGCGGGATCCTTTAATTTTCCCTGCTGCATATAGCTTTTCTTCAAAATCCACCATTAAAGGGAAATATCCTATATCTTCCCTAGGTTCTTCTGGCATAACAACTGTTGCTAACACCTCTGTTCCTCCAATGCGCGCCAAAATAGAAGCGCTTGCTTGGAGCGCTAATATTCCGGTTGAGAAAGTCATGGTCTTGCCATTAACTTCAACCTCGTACTTTTTTTCTTTCATAATCAAAACTCCCTAAAGCGATTCGAGTATTTGTTTTGTCATTCCGACCGAAGCGACCTGATGTACTCATCGGGAGCGTAGTGGAGGAATCTCTTTTAAGACGTATTGTGCAATATTCAAGAGATCTCTCCACTTCGTTCCTCGTTGATTACAACGAGTCACTTCGGTCGAGATGACAATAGTTCGAACTATTCGGATCGCTATTAATTACTTAATTAAATATTTTTTAAGTGCTGTCAAATCAGTGAACACATCTGCTTCTTCTTTTATTTTGCTTGAAGCTGTCTTGTCAAAAGCCATTACCTCAACAATACATCCCTGGCTGTACTTTATATAATTTATCAAGGGTACAAAGTCGCCATCTCCAGAAACAAGAACAACAACATCCAGCTTGCTTGCCATCCTTATCGCATCCATGCATATTCCCACATCCCAATCGCCCTTTTTGTTTCCACCTAAGAATACTTGTAAGTCCTTTGCTTTAACTTCAAAACCGATTTTTCCAAGAGCGATAAAAAAATTATCATCATAGGATTGCGGCCCTTTTACTGTATATGCAATAGCACGAACAAGCTGCCTTTTGCCAACTGCGTCTTCCAAAATCTTGCTAAAGTTTACTTTTGAATCAAATAAATTTTTTGCAGAGTAGTACATGTTTTGTACGTCAACAAACACTCCTACTCTTTGCGCTTTGTGTTTTATCATATGTAACTTGGCTACTATATAGTATTATTTACTTTTAGTCAATAACATTGTGTCATCCCGAGCGGAACGAACCACTGTACTCAGTGGAGAGTGAAGTCGAG
>CAYOXH010000006.1:13831-16900 GCA_964407875.1 uncultured Gammaproteobacteria bacterium | reverse complement strand
ATACAAACTTCCTGGAATTAATCAAAGCCAAGTAGATAAATCAAAAGATTATGATTTTGCAAAAGGCCTTCGCTCTATCCTTCGTCAAGATCCTGATGTGGTTATGGTTGGTGAAATTCGTGATTTAGAAACAGCTGATGTTGCTATTAATGCCGCCTTAACTGGACATCTTGTACTTTCAACTTTGCACACCAATGATGCCGCAGGCGCTATTCCAAGGTTTCTTTCTATGGGAGTAAAGCCGTTTCTTTTGTCTCCTTCGTTAAACGCGGTTATAGGCCAGCGCTTGGTTCGTAAAATTTGTGAAAAGTGCAAAGAAGAGCTTGAGCTTGATAACGAGGTTATAACTCGTGTAATGAATATTATTAATTCTATTCCAGAGAATTCTGGTTTTGTGGTTGATAAAGAAAACCAGATGAAGTTCTATAAAGGCAAGGGCTGTGACGCATGTAATAAAGAGGGATACAAGGGCCGTACTGGAATATATGAAGTATTTACTCTGACTCCAGAAATAGAGAAAATGATTCTTTCGGGTAAGGTTTCGGAATATGACGTAAAACAAGTTACTCAGAAAGAGGGTATGGTATCCATGGTGCAGGATGGGATTTTAAAAGCAATGGACGGAATTACAACAGTTGAGGAAATTTTCCGTGTAACTGAGGAGTAGTTGGTTTCCCAACGTCATCCTGAGCGGAGTGACGAGCCGTACTCGGCGAGGAACAAAGTCGAAGGATCTCGTGTCTTGTGTCTTTTTTTAAATTAGTATAGTATTCTATTTTGAAACTTGAACCTTGAAAAGGTAATTATTATCCAATTTAAGCATGAGGGAGGGCATGCTATGGAAAATCCGCATATTGTTTTGAGCAGTTTTCAGAACATGACAATTAAAAAGCATCATATACTAGCTGCTGCTGTTGTTGTCATCATTGTGTTGTTGGTAGTAATGTCGTCCACTATTTTTTGGATGGCAAGTATTGCAGTGTCTCTACTGGAGAGCTTTGTGGGATCTGCCTATGGCTTATTCAAGAATCCAAAGACAAGGATCCTGATGTTGCTCGTGGAGGCAGCAATTGCATTAATGGTATGCGCTGTGGTTGTTGTCAGCGCTTCAAGAGTAGAACGCATACTTGCTAAGTTAATATTGGCCGCGATGGTAATACTAACTGCAGGATGCATACTCGCCCTAGTGGCGCTATAAGGAGGTAGACATGATAGTACTGTTTTACATCATCGGCACTACACTCCTCATCTTCGTGCTCGCTGGAGTCTTGGTATTTGGAGTGTCCATGCTTCTCTTTTTGTTTGCAGCAAGGTTGCTGTTGCCCAAGGAGATGAAGAGGGAGATCTTCGACAAGCCCAAGCCAGAGAGCGAATGGCTTCATTCACCAACATCAGCTAGGGAGGTGGGATATGCTGCAGGCTAAAAGACGCTATCTGCATGTATCGCGTTTTACCCGGGCTTGGACTACTGGGTTTCGCAATACTGCTGATACTGTTTGTCATTACATAACTCTCCCGTTCAAGATATTGTTCGGGTTGGGCGTTATGGCGATATTTGTTTTTACCATAATTGCTGTCGCTATTGAGATGGAGCGAAATGTGAGGCGCAACCCAGAACTGCGGCCTTATGTAGATGCTTTCTGGAATGGTTGCAGCATGAGTTTGGACTCCTGACGAAAGGTAAGAAACTATGCGAAAGGGAGAAGTCGATGAGTGGCCTTCCGATCCTTGGCGCGAGAGCGTGTTGGAAAAAGTAGTATTCGGGGCCATACTTGCCATTTTGTTTGTTGTTTCTCTTTTTACAGACAAGGTGGATAACGCAATTGAGATCTTTACCAGTGAACAGGCCTAAACAGTGGGAGGGAACATGGACCAATGCGAAAAGAAAAATCCGCTTCTCGGCGAGCCCGGGCGGCGGATTTTAATTTATAGTTTTTTTAATTTATTTTGAGCGTCTTGGAGCTTTTGTTTTTCAAGTTCCACAATATCTGGGGGCGCGTTTTGTATAAACTGCTTGATGTTGAGTTTTTTTTGTAGTACGTCGATATATTGCTGGAGTTGTTCCTTTTCTACCGAAAGGCGCTGTTTTTGCTCTTTAAATCGTTTTTCAGAAAGTTTAATATATACGTCAAAATTCGATGCATGGCTGCGAATGAATTCATCGCGATTTACTGGCTTGGATGGAAGCACTTGGATTTGAACTTTAGTTAGTGCTTCAACAACAAGTTCCTGGGTTTGAAAAAGTTTTTTATATTTTCGCGTAGTGATGACTGCTTTGAGTTTTTCGGAATAAGGCAGGTTATATGTAGCGCGCAGATCACGGATAGTTGTTACTAGTTCTTGGAGTGCTGCAAAGTCCGGTTCTATTTTTTTATGAGACGCGATGTATCGCGTCTTTACAGACGGCCAGGCAGATGTCATAAGCCATTTATCTTTAGCATCAACTAATTTTTTCTTTTTTAGTTGTTGGTAGATTTCCTCTGTTACGAATGGCGTAAATGGGTGTAGTAATTTAATTGCTTCAAGCAGAATCTGAGGCGCAAGCGTATGATCTTGCTGTTTGGAAATCTCCACATACCAATCCGCTAGTTCATGCCATAGGAATTCATAAATTTTTTCGCCCGCAATTGAGTATTCAAAATTTTCGCAGTGTTGGGTAACCTCCTTTATGAGATTTTGCAGGCGGGATTGAATCCATTTATCAGCCAGGGAAGAGACGCCCCACTGGGGCGTCTGTATATTCTTTTTTGTATCGCTTACCAGAATAAACCTAGCAATGTTCCAAATTTTATTTACAAAATTTCGGTAGCCAGCAATTTTTTCTTCATACATGCGCGTGTCATTTCCTGGAGTTGTGCCAATCACAAGTGAGAGGCGTGTTGCGTCTGCGCCATACTTTTGCGTCATTTCTAAGGGATCAATTCCATTATCAAGCGTTTTGCTCATCTTTCTGCCCTGCTTGTCGCGAACCAGGCCATGGAGGTATACTGTTCTAAAAGGAATTTCACCAACCACATAGGTGGTCATTAAGATCATGCGCGCGACCCAAAAGAATAAAATTTCATATGC
>CAYOXH010000006.1:9576-13821 GCA_964407875.1 uncultured Gammaproteobacteria bacterium | reverse complement strand
TGTTGGGTGGAATGTCGCGAGATCAGCTCCTTTCTTTTTGTTGCGTTTAATCCATGAATCTATATTGTCGTCTTTTTTTGGTTTATCAAGCAAGGTTGAGAATGTCCACATTGAGCTGGAGAACCAAGTATCAAGCGTATCTGGGTCTTGTTCTAGCACCTTTGAGCCGCAATGTACGCACTCCTTGGGCTTATCAATTTGCACAGTCGGCTTACAGTTTTCTACTGATTCGCCAGCCAGAGGCTGGTCAGCCTCTGGCTGACAATACCATACTGGGATGCGATGCCCAAAATAGAGTTGGCGCGAAATACACCAATCATGCAAATTATTCATCCAATGGAAATATGTTTTTTTGAATCTATCTGGAATAATGTCTATATCAGATGACTTTACTGCGTCAATTGATATTTCCTTGAGAGAGCGTTTTTTTCCTTTATAAATTCTTGCTGGCTTATCAACATCAACAAACCATTGTTCCATGATTTGGGGCTCTATAATCCCTCCTCCTCTATAGCTGGTTGCTACTTTGTTGATGTATTCATTGTCTGTTTTAACTAAAAGTCCTTTTTGTTTGAGTTTTTCAACAATCTGCGGCCGGGCTTTTTCTATGCGCATGCCTTCAAACTCTCCCGCGATTTGTAAAAGTTTCCCATCTAAATCAATAATTTGTTCGCGGTCCAAATTATGCTTTTCTGATATCTCAAAGTCAGCTGTATCATGCCAAGGCGTAATAGTCATTACTCCTGTTCCAAATTCCGGGTCAACTGCATTGTCTTTAATTACTGTTGCGGTGATTTTTCCGTTTATCCACTCACATTCAAATGTATCACCATGCTTGTACTTAGCATAACGCTTATCATTTGGATGCATGACCACGTATTTGTCGCCAAATTTAGTTTCTGGCCGGCTAGTTCCAATCTCAAACGGTCCATATTTAAAAGTGTAGAAAGACGTCTTTTTTTCAACATACTCAATCTCATCATCAGAGACAGTTGTCTGCATATTAGGATCCCAGTTCACAATTCTTGAGCCGCGGTAAATCAATCCATCATTATACATTTTGATGAATACTTCTTGCACGCATCGCGTTAATCCCGCATCCAAGGTGTACCGCTCGCGTGACCAATCACATGAAGCGCCCATTTTTTTAATTTGGTTTTTTATGGTTCCTTGCGATTCTTTGATGTATGCATGAACTTTTTTTAAAAATTTTTCTCGGCCTAAATCATGCTTTGATTTTCCTGTTTCATCTATTAAGTCCTTATCAACCCTGCTCTCTGTTGCAATTGCCGCATGGTCAGTGCCAGGCAGCCAAAGCGTTTTTCTGCCTGTCATGCGCGCGTACCTTGTCATAATGTCCTGAAGCGTCACAAAAGTCGCATGCCCAATATGGAGTATGCCTGTTGTGTTTGGCGGTGGCATAGCGATACTGAAAGGTTTGCTTTTAGGCTTACCAGCCAGAGGATGGTCGGCCTCTGGCCGAAACAAACCAGAAGATTCCCATTTTTTGTAAATTAGGTCTTCTACTTTTTTAGGATCATATGCTTTTGGGATGGAAGTCAACATGCAGTAATGATACTTTTTTGGCGGGGTTAAGTCAATTTATTGGTTGATTTTTTACCTATTTATCAGTACAGTGTAAATACTATGATTTATATAAAACCGTTTTCTAAGTTAACTAAAAAATTTGTTAAACACGCAGGCGGCAAAGGCGCGTCCTTAGGCGAGATGACTAATGCCAAGTTTCATGTTCCTCCTGGTTTTGTGGTTTTGGCTGATACATTTGAGCGGTTTGTCGAGGAAGCTGGGATTGTAGATGATATTCAGGCAGAATTAAACAAGGTGAATTACAAAGATACTAACTCTATTGACATGAGCTGAACGTTTCGATTCTTCTGGGATTCCATTCTTTTAACAAGGAAACCCAGGAAGAATTTGCAGGCATAGACCTGTTGTCAATCCAGTCCCCGCTGAAGGATTACGTGAACATGCGGGACCAAGCTCTGGTGAATCTCGTGAAAGCGGGATTCAATGAGTATAAAGAGGGTGAAGCCACTCGCTTGGCGATAATACCTGCGCCCGTGAAACCGGAAAACATACACGAAATATTTCACATGTATGTTTGGGCAAGGAAGCGCAATATATATGTGTGTTCCAGTCCTACCATGATAAGCGGCAAGGGTATTGACGAGCTCATGAGAGAGGAAAATTTTAAATCTTACATCTCTGAACTGACGGAGATTTGGACCCAGATCTATGTCTGGGCCATAGAAAAAAACTTAATCCCCCTGGAAAAGTTCGTTGAGGACGGAGTGTCCATGTACCCCGGCTCCCATGCCTGCAACCAGACCTCAACTGGCTTTTACTTGAACCTGTCCGGACAGGTAAATATGTGCCCAGGCAGAGTAGACGCGGAGACCGTCTTTTCCACGGATATTCGGAAAGATGGTTTGAGAGCGGTATGGGTAAACTCCGCGAATTACAAGCGGGCGCAGGGCAATGGGTTTAATTACCATTGCCCGGCTCGCGACGGACACAGTGTGCCCTTGCACTTTTACGAAGACATTCAGGCAAAAGTATTAGCAATTTTAACCTGAATGACAAACCAAACAATCACCCGCTCATAGTTGGAAACTATGGGCGGTTTTTTCTATACCAAAATTTCATTTTTATAAATCCCTAAAAAATCCCACAAAAAAACATTTTCTTAACCATATATTCCATCTTACAAAAAAAAGACAGTTTAGCTAGAATCGCTGCAATAGAAAATTATTCTAATCGAATGCGCGCGAGAAAACGTGCAATTGCAAAAAAACACAATTTTTCCAATAAAATTTTATGTATAGCTCACGCGCTTTCATACTCAATTTGGTGGCAGGACCATCGCAAGGGAGTAGCGTGGTGGCTTAATAATTTTACTGACATACTTTCTAAGCAGGCAATAAAGGTTTATAATCTGAATTTTGATTCTATTATGTACTATACAGGAGAAGAATGGCGAGATCTTTTGGTTCTGGGTAAAAAGGTGCCAAAAGATATTATTAATGCGCGAAAGCAATATGTTGTGTTTGATGCGCATTCTGGGAGATATTGTTCATATATTAAAAAAAGCGCACATGCTATTATGCGCCCAATTATAAAATCCACAAAACAAAAGACAGATGGCGTTGTTACTGGCACAGTAGTTTCAAAGGGGTCTGGGGTTATCAGCGGAGTTGTTCGTGTGTTACATTCCCCAAAACATGCAGATAAAATGAAGCAAGGTGAAATCTTAATTGCTCCGATGACGTCGCCAGATTATATTGTTGTCATGCGAAAGGCATCTGCTATTGTTACTGATGTAGGGGGTTTAATGTCGCATGCAGCAGTTGTATCGCGAGAACTCGGCATCCCATGTATTGTTGGCACCAAAATTGCAACCCAAATTCTAAAAGATGGTGATAAAATTGAGGTTGACGCAGAAAAGGGGATTATCAAAAAAATCTAGATATCAAGCAATTCCAGACCTACTTCATCATCCATTTTTCTATTTAAAGTTTCCTTACCAGCAATTAGGTGAATCTCGCAGGTTGCGCTGATAATCATTTTATTTACATGTCCGCCATGCACATGCGTGTTTTCTGCAGCTATGGTTGCATGCGCGTGAATTTTTTTATCAGAAATGGTTCCAATTAAAGTTGTAATTTCATGGTCGCCCTTGAATTCCTTTGTGGTGTAATTTTTTGTTTTAACACGGTAGAATCCAAGCTCTGCATGGCCGCACGCGCCAATACCATGGAACGAACCTGATTTAATGTTATTCTCTTTACAGAAATCCAATAGTTCTTGCATGAGCTCACTACCTCGCTTGATACGGATGATATAGTGCTTTAGGGGTGTAATTTGTTTTGAAAGCATGGTTATTCGTTTTCTAGGTTCTGTAGCATCTGTCTGGTCATGACCACTTCTTTATATAAGTTTTTAGAAAGGCGCAGCGCAAGTTCGGCTGCATCGCTGTTTGCCATTTCTTTTTCTGGATTAATACCCATATCCTCTGCTTCTTTGAGGATTTCGTCAGAGACAGTTTTGCGTTTTTCAAGCATCTCTACTAGTGGTTCAAGCAGAGAATGTCTGCTTTTTGGCATGCACTGTTTTGCAAGCCGCAAAAGGCCTTTACAATAGGCATATACCTCATCATCTTCAAGTCCATTATATGCTGCTTTTTTTTGGAGCTCTTCTTGGACATAAGAATCTGGGGGAATATAG
>CAYOXH010000006.1:0-9566 GCA_964407875.1 uncultured Gammaproteobacteria bacterium | reverse complement strand
GATATCAGATGGTACCACCTGTACATAGTGCAGTTGAACTTTGCGTGAGATGTATTTTATGATAATCGCAATAGCAATAATAACGCGAGGATGGTTGATATCCATACCGCGCTGTTCCATTGTGCCGGTCGAGTTAATTTTTACCGCGTTCCAGCCCATTTTTAGGGCTGATGCTTGTTTGATAACTTTTTCGGTCATGGTTCTACCTACTTTTTTCATAAGATCAACCCACTCATCAAATCTAATTTTAATCATGTGCATGATGTCTGTGCTGGTTGATTTATATGCAGGTAATCCTCCAAGTTCCGGGTGGTTGGCGAAGATTCCTTGTGGGTAATCTAATACATCTCCACCACGGTATGTGATAACTCGAGCATCTTTCCCAAGCTGTTTACCTTGATAAAACGGAGAGGATTGCGCAAACGTGGTAAGCGCAGGATCCATAGCAATAAAGAGATTGTAGATATTTACCAAGCTTTGCTTGTTTTTTGAGTTAACAAGATGTTTAACTTCGCGCGAATCTGGATCCATTACACCCCAAGGCAAGGTGTAATGGCAGTGTAATCCAACGCATCTTCCAACCATTGAAAATCGTTGCTTGCCAAATATTTTCTTTTGGACAAGGTAATGCTTGGTGCGGTGGAAGCGCGGTGCAAATTCCCCAGGGTAGGTGCCAAACGGGTAAATAATGATGTTTTCTTTATCTGCTGCGTAGAGCACGGTTTCTAGGTCTGCCATAACGCTTTCCATAACGTTTGGGATATCTTCATAAGGGCGTGAGTTGATTTCTATCATGTGTTTACCAACTTCTCGTTGGATATCGATGTGTGGAGCAATCTCCTTTATTCGTTTAATAATCCTATCTGCTCCGTCTGTTATGTATCCTTTTTCGTCAAGTGTAAACAATTCAAGTTCCATTCCAAATTTAAAATTCTTCAAAACAGAATCTGCCTGCTTTGAAGAATTTCGTTTAACTATTTTCCTTTTTTTGGTGGTTGATTTTTTTGTAGGTTTAGTCCTTACGGCCTTCTTGGTCGTTTTCTTGGTGCTCCTAATACTCGGAGGCCTACGTTTAGTTTTTGCTATTTTCCTCTTCTTAGAGGTAGTTAATTTTTTAACCATAGAAGGCAATATTACTATAATTAATGAAAAATGTCAAGCTTTTTTACAGATAAATCTATTCTACTAGCTCCCAATTTGCGTGTGCCGTAAGTGTATCATACTTGGTAAATTTTTTCTTTTTTGCCTGAAAATATCCCGTAGCAGCTATCATTGCCGCATTATCTTGGCAATATCGTATATTTGGAATTAATAGTTTTATTTTTTTAGGAAGCGCTTTTTTTAATGATTTGCGCAAGTTTTTGTTTGCTGCAACACCTCCAGCTAAAATAAATGTTTTTGGATTGTGTTTTTCTGTGGCTTTGAGTGACTTATTGATGAGGATATCAACGATCGCCTGTTCGATTGAGGCAGATAGGTCGTTTCTTACGGAGACGCGGGAGATGGGAGAGACGCGAGGTATCGCGCTTGTACTGAGATCTTGGATGAGGAGGCGTATTGCGTTTTTCATGCCTGAAAAAGAAAATTCACAATCATCGCGTTCTATCATTGGGCGTGGAATGTCATATGCGCGTGGATTCCCTTTTTCCGCGCGTTTAGAAATTTCCGGGCCTCCGGGATAGCCAAGGCTAAGCATTTTTGCGGATTTATCAAATGCTTCGCCAGCCGCGTCATCGCGCGTACGTCCAAGAAGTTTGTATTTGCCATGGTCAGTCATCAAAATTAATTCTGTATGTCCGCCAGAGACGACCAGGGCGATCGCGGGAAACGTTATACCGGTAGACGCGCGACCACCCCCCGGCCCCCTCCTGGGTACAGGAAGGGGAGTGTGAGAGGAGAGAAGTGGTGAGTAGATATGTCCCTCGATATGATTCACGCCAATAAGTGGTATGCTCCATGCAAAGGACAACGCTTTTGCGGTTTCAACGCCAACATGCAAACTTGTAATTAATCCTGGGCCACTTGTGACTGCTATAGCGTTTAGCTTCGGTAGAACACGCGACCACCCCCCGGCCCACTCCTGAGTATAGGATGGGGAGTTTAATGCCTCGTTAATTACAGGAATAATGGTTTCAACATGTTTGCGAGCGGCAACCTCTGGAACAACTCCACCGTATTTTTTATGTAAATTTGCTTGAGAAGCAACTACATTTTTAACCACGCGAAACTTACCACGTTTTACCTCAACTAACGCGGCACAGGTGTCATCGCAAGAAGTTTCAATACCTAGAATTAACATACGGGGCTATAGTATCATGGTCATTTACCGAAAGCAATGCGGTCTGGAACAAAGTCCTCGCCTCCAAGCATGGTTGCGTGTGTAATAGAAAAATCACCATGCTTTTTTTTTATAGCGTCCATTACATCGTCTAGCTTGGATTCTTTTATGCGTCTTGGGGTGTTTTCTAATAATGAGAGTTGATAGTTCTCTGTAGTAAAATCAGAAACACCCACACTTAGTACATGTATTTTTTGGATTACAGTTTGTCTTTGTATAAGTTCGACAGCATGTTGGTAAATATCTATAGTAGAGCGGAGGGGGTAAGGAAGTTTTTTGTGGAAATATCCTCCTTTGTGTTGATAGTATCTTGTGCCTAGGAATATTGTCTGTGCAAGCAATTCATGACTGCGAAGTCGTCTCCCAACTTTTTCACATAATTTCATTAACATTTTTGGCAAATTTTGTGGCGTATTTTCTCGTCTAGGAATTGCGTATTGATGTGAGATGGATTTTGGTTTGGGCTCCTCGTCTAAAACCGGATTAATCTCAATGCCGTGTATATTTGCGTATAAGTAGTATCCTGGCTTTCCAAAGAGCGAGGTCAGGTTCTGCAGGGGATAGTCATACAGTTCGCGGATTGTGTTTATGTTGATTCGATTCAGACGTCGTTCCCAGCCGCGCGCTAATCCCCAAAGGTCAGTCAATTCTAAATTATCATAAACCTTAGGAAGGTCATTTGGCGTAATGGTCGCGAGACCGTCTGGCTTGTGCATGTCAGAACCAACCTTGGTTAAAAATTTTGTAAAGCTGATTCCAATAGAGCAACTAAGCCAATCACCAACTTCATCCCGAATCCTTTGCTTAATCTCAACTGCTTTTTGCTCTGCCTCAGCCCATGATTTTACCCAGCCAGTTAGATCAACAAAACTCTCATCAATACTATAGGATTCTATGCAATCAGAGTAATCAGTTAAAATATTTTTAAATTGCTCGCTTACTGCTCGATACTTATACGTATCATTTTCAACTACAATAATATTTGGATAGATTTTTTTGGCATCACGAACACTGGTGCCAGTTTTTATACCTAATTTTTTAGCTTCTATGCTTGCTGCAAGTAAAATGCTGTTCTGCCCTGGGTATGCACATACTCCCATTGGCTTTCCACGCAGAGTCGGATTTGCTTGCTGTTCACAGCTCGCAAAAAAAGAATTCATATCAATATGCAAAATATATTTACTCATTAGTACTTGATTTATTTTTAAAATATGGTATAAGGGTATTACTGAAAATAGAAGTTTATTCGTTCCAACCAGAGCCATGAAGGGCTCTTTACAGAAAGTAGGACAGCATGAAAAGCATAGTGTTGATATTAGCCGCGTCTTTTTTTTTACCGATCAGCGCTTCTGCTGAAGAAGTTACTTACGCTGATACCATGAACATCGTAGTTAAATGGGACAAATCAGTCCATCGGTACGGGTACTTTCCAGAGCCCATTTTAAGAGACGCTAAAGTAATACTAGCCGAGGATTTTGATATTATTGAAATGGGGCAGGTGTATAACATTACTGTTTACCCCGGCACCAATTACCAGCGGCGGCTTAGATTAAGACCAGTTGAACAGATTCTTCCTAAAAGGAAGAGTTGGCGTCTCAGAATAGCTTACTTTTGCTTTGGATTTACTTTCCAGGGCATAGGATGGCTAACGGCGGAGAAGGGTGGAACCAGCGGAGCAAAATATGCTGGCATCGCGATTGGTGCCGTTGGTCTTTGGCCGCAAAAAGAGGCCGTATTCAACAGCAGAATTATGGAGCCAGGGGAGATGCGGGTCAATATTGTGAAGTTAGAATTTTGACCCAAGCACTTCGCAATAGGATTGGATCATTTTGGCGCCGCAGTGAGGACTGTGGCGCTTTTTTATTTATCCGGGTTTGTGCTGGTTTCTTCAATCCACCATTCTAATGTCTCACCGTTAAATAGTAACTTAAAATAATTCACTTTATCATCCACCCCAAAGTAGGTGAGCGGAGTTCTTCCGGCTCTTTTGTGCCATACTAAATTCGTATGTAAATTATCATACGCGCGACCACCCCATTTAAAGTTGAGTGGGGTAATTTTGGTGCGTTCAAACTGCACGCAAACAGTGATTGGTTCGTGGATATGGTTATACATGTATTTATATTACCCGAATAAAAACCGAAAGTAAAGAATAATATAAAAGCCCGCCAATCTGGCGGGCCTTTATGTATATAGTTTACTCAGCAGCAGATGCTGATACGTCATCGCCACCTTCGCCTTCGCCATCTGTTGCAGGTGCTGGATCGTCGTGGAAAATAATCATATTGATTATCCTTTTTTCCACCTTTTGAAAAACTATAAATAGTTTTCATTAGGTGTACTTAATGATAAAGCTTTTTCAGTATACCAATCAGCCACAGCACGTCAATTCATGGGTGTTGATGAAATGTTGAAAACTAGGTTGACGTTTTTTTTGGTCTTTGTTTATGTTATTTTTTTTAGAAAAATAGGCGATTTTCTAAACAAAAAACGCTTAAAGATATATAAGCGCTTTTTGGTACCGCCAAGGGGAATCTCGGCCAAAGGCCGACCAGCCTCTGGCTGGGAACCTTTCAAGATAAACCAAAAACAAGGATATTAACCCTGTTTTTGTATATTGGTACCGCCAAGGGGAATCCCACCCAGAGGGTGGTCGGCCTTTGGCCGAGAACCCCTGTTACCAGGATGCCAGCCAGAGGCTGGTCACCCTTTAGGTGAAAAACCTGATATAGCCAGATATTGGGTAATTTTGGTACCGCCAAGGGGAATCGAACCCCTGTTACCAGGATGAAAACCTGGCGTCCTAGCCACTAGACGATGGCGGCATAATTTCAAGCCTTTTTAATAATTCTCTTTTTTTAAGACTATTGTTTTTTAACTCAATTTCTCGCTTTCTGGCAAGTGTCTTTCTAAGATACGCCTCGTAATATATGAGTTTTACTGGTAATTTGTGTTTTATTGATTTTGTTTTTCCTGCGTTATGATCATGCATTCTCTTTATTAAATCAGACGTTGATCCAATATACGTAGTATTGTCTTTTAAGCTTAAAACAATATAAGTATAAAACATATTGTGTTTGTTTTATATAGGATGCCAGCCAGAGGCTGGTCACCCTTTGGGTGAAAAACCTGGCGTCCTAGCCACTAGACGATGACGGCATATCTTTAGTATTTTTGTGTAACATAACCGAGTATACAAGTATTTGATGTATTAGTCAACTTTCCTTGTTTCTTATAATCTATACACAGTTTGTTTATTAGAGAATTTTTTTGTATAATAGATATATATTAATCATTGGCTTATATTATTATATGACAGGTTTTATTAATAAACTAGCTGGCATTAAGGATGAAGATGAACAGGATGTTACTGCTATCCACAGTAATGATAATAAAGAAAAAAAATCAGAGCAAGGATCTGATTCGAATTCAGAAGATGATAAGGATTGGCTAGATGAAAATTACGAGGGTCAACTCTCTGTTGATGTATATGGCACAGAAGATGAGGTTGTTGTTGTTTCTACTATTGCTGGAGTAAAGCCAGAAAATATCGATATCTCAATTAATAATGACATGCTTACTATACGAGGTGAGAGAGTAGAAGAGAAAGAAGACACCACAGAGGATTATTATTACCAAGAATGCTATTGGGGAGGTTTTTCCCGCTCGATTATTCTTCCGCAGGAGGTAGAGGCAGATAAGGTTGCCGCCAGTTTAAAAAATGGAGTTCTAACTGTCCGATTGCCAAAAGTCCAAAAATTAAAGAGTGTTTCTGTTAAAGTTAAGGAGGAGTAAGCATATGATAACCGGCAAAATAGCAACTGCTGGAGGTAAGTATAGCGTTGAACTTTCTAATGGTGAGTCATTTAACATTGCAGAGGAGGATTTATCAGGGTCATTGCGCGTGCCAGGAGCTGAAGTTAGCGTTTCTCTCGCGTCAGTAGGCGGATCCGTGGATCAGAGCCAAGCTCGTGAATTGCTTAACTACTTGTTACAGATTAAATAAGAGCGATGCGAATGATACGAATAATATGCGAATGACGCGAATAAAGAATTCGTATCATTCGTATGTTATTCGTAGATTGGCATCGCTTTTTTATATGCCTAAAAAGAAAAAATTAAAAAAATTAAAAAAATACTTTTGGGATCAATGGTGGAAGCAAGCTATGCTTGTTGTGCTATCTTTGCTTATTCTTATTGTCATAACTGGCCAAGTGTATGCATTAGCATATTCAGATAAAGTATATCCTGGTGTTGTTGTTGGTTCGTTTCCAGTTGGTGGGCTTACTTTTTTTGAAGCAGAAGAAACAATAGAATCAGGCATGGAGAATCTTCGTGAAAACGGTTTGGTTTTTGTGTTTCGCGATAGGACAGTAACCGTGCCAATGGTAGTTGCCACAACAGAAGACCCAGACCTTTCTTATGAGATTATAGCGTATGATATTTCCCCAACCATAAGTGTTGTAAGTTCATTTGGAAGGCAAGGCAACTTTTTTGAAAATTGGTACGAGCGAGTTTCTGGAATTTTTAGGCACACCATTATTACGCCGCAGTATACCTGGCGCGTTGGAAAGGTTGTTGAAATATTAAAAGGAAACCTTACAACCATCGAGCGCCCGGCAAAAGACGCAACCCTTGTTATTCGTAATGGCAAGGCAGAGATTGAGAGCGAGAGCGACGGAATTGTATTTAACTACCAGCAAGCAATTATTGGGGCGCAATTACAGCTTGATTCCCTAATCTTTACCCCAATTTCACTTAAACTTACAAGAGATGTACCAGAACTAACAAAAGACATGGCAGAACTGCTTGTGCCAGAAGTGGAGAGTTTATTAAGAAAGACGGGTGTAACTATTACTTTTGAAGATGGTAACTCATGGTATTGGCCATCATCTGCTGTTAATAATCTTTTGGAGATTCGATTAAGCGATAGTGACGAGAAAGCGCTTCAAATAGGCATTTCGACCAAAGGACTCGAAATTCTGCTTGAGCCAATAGAAAAAACAATAACTATCGAACCACAAGAACCGCGCTTTGCATTAGAAGAAGGCAGGGTTATCGAGTTTAAAACAAGCGCAAATGGTCGCCGTTTAGTTTTTTCTGATACGCAGCGCGCGTGGGAGGATTTGCTTCTTAATTCGGAGGTGTTGGTAGAAGAACTTGAGCCAATTGTTGAGGTGATTGAACCTCGCCAGCGTATTTCTGATGTAAATGATCTTGGTATTACAGAACTCTTAGGCGTTGGCAAATCAGGTTTTGCAGGAAGCCCGCCCAACCGCAGGCATAACATTAAAATTGGCGCAGAAGCAGTAAATGGAACCTTGATTCCTCCTGGAGAAGAGTTTTCCTTGCTTGAGACATTAGGTACCATTGATGGCCCAACTGGATATCTTCAGGAGCTTGTTATTAAAGGCAACGAGACCATTCCAGAGTATGGTGGAGGGTTGTGCCAGATTGGAACTACCACATTTCGCGGCACCCTAGCTGCTGGCTTGCCGATAACTGCCCGCCGCAATCATTCATATTCAGTGCCATACTACTATGATGACCAGGGAAAGCCGGGAACTGATGCAACTATTTATGATCCAGCGCCAGATTATCGGTTTAAAAATGATACTGAAAATTACGTACTCATATCCACGCGCATTTCCGGCGATGACTTGTTTTTTGAATACTGGGGAACCAAAGATGGCAGAAAAGTTGTGCAATCAGAAACACGCACATGGGATTATGTGCCGCCTCCGGAAACCAAATACGTAGAAACCCTAGATTTACCAGTAGGAGAAGTTAAATGCACAGAAAGCCCGCATGCTGGCATTAAGGCCGCTTTTGATTATACGGTTACCTATACTGATGGCACTGTAAAGGAAGAGACCTTTAAGAGCCAGTATCGGCCTTGGCAAGAGGTATGCTTAATTGGGGTAGAAGAGCTTTCGGAAGAAGCAGAAGAAGCAGTTGAAGAAGAAAATTTAGATGAGGGAGATTTTTCGCTTAATTAAAAAACACCTATATACTGCAGTCAAGAAGATAATTTTCAAGGAAAACGTAGCTGAAAGCCGCGTTTAACTTGGAATATAATCCCCATGCTTGTCGTGACTGCAGTGTATAGGTGTTTTTAATCTTTTTTATTTAAGAGAACATTGTATCATAGGTTGCTTTCTGTGTCAATAGTTTGCATAATTTTTATGTTTTTGATAAGGTAAGGTACTATTATTAAATAACAGTATATGATGACAATAAAGCAAATTTATAATCTGGCAATCAGCGAGGGAATTCGGCATGATTTGCGTGGAGCAGCACGTGTTCGTGAAATTTTAAAGCGCATTAATAAAAAGTATGAAAAACTTTCAGACGAACAAAAAGAGGAATTTGATGAAGAAGGTTTAGATAATCCATATTCTGATACACGAGTGTTCCATGGAGATTTTAGCGCCAAAGTAAAAAAGGTCTTAGTTGGAGTTGATATTGATACAGGCGAGGTAATGCTTGCGAACGAACTCAATCGACGCGATAGAAACAATCCAATTGATCTTGTCATTGGCCACCATCCTTTAGCAGGCGGCTTAGCTGGCTTGCACGAGGTAATGGATTTGCAGATTGAATTGCTTAGCCATTATGGGGTGCCAATCAATATTGCGGAAAAAATTACCAAAAAACGCATTAGCGAAGTAGAACGCGGCGTTTCACCAATTAATCATAGACAATCAGTTGATGCTGCAATTTTACTTGATATTCCAATTATGTGCGTTCATACGCCTACTGATAACCATGTTGCTAATTATCTTTATAAAGAAATAAAAAAACAAGAAAAGGATTTAGTATATGTTGAAGATGTAATAAAATTCTTAAAATCAATTCCAGAGTACCTTGAGGCAATAAAGCAAAAAGCAGGCCCAATATTATTTACTGGTTCTGGCGACAATTTTGCAGGCAAAATAGCGGTAACTGAACTTACTGGCGGAACTGATGGCGCAAAAGAGATTTACGAGCGCCTAGCGCATGCAGGAGTTGGCACTATAATCTCTATGCATCAGAGGGAAGAATGGAAAGAAGAGGCAGCCAAACATCATATTAATGTGATTGTTGCAGGGCACATGGCTTCTGATTCTCTTGGTTTGAATCTTTTCTTAGATAATTTAGAAAAGAAGGGAATTGAGATTGTTCCATGCTCTGGGTTTATCCGCGTATCTCGGGCAAAGCGCAGTACGCGTCGCAGATAATCTACTAA
>CAYOXH010000005.1:0-17777 GCA_964407875.1 uncultured Gammaproteobacteria bacterium | reverse complement strand
TGAATAGGGGATGGATATACTTTGGCGCCAGA
Organism: uncultured Gammaproteobacteria bacterium; assembly: GCA_964407875.1. GTDB lineage: Bacteria > Patescibacteriota > Patescibacteriia > UBA2169 > UBA2169 > CAYOXH01. Next base: position 17,745 of record CAYOXH010000005.1, on the reverse strand, counting down.
AGGAATTGCTTTGGCAGTGTTTTTATCCGCGTTTGCGTACGCAGGCGCAGGAGGAAACTTGAATCTTGCGCAATCCATGTATATCAAAAGCAAAGGATATGGAATGGGCAAATATGCGGGCAAAATTAAGAGCGTGGTAACAGAAAATCAAAAAGAAAACATTACTGCAAAATCGCAAGTTACATTTGAAAGAAATGAAGCTAATCTAAAAAATTTCCACTCATGGTGGCGCAAGATAAATCTTGAGCATGGAATTGTATTCTGGTTCACTGGAGCATTTACAATGGTCATGCTTGCGTTCTTGGCATACATTACAGCGCATGGCCAGTCTGGGGTTGAACAAGGAATTGGTTTTATTCTTTTAGAGGCAGATGTTATTGGCGTTCAATTAATTCCTGCTGCTGGAATTCTGTTTATGCTTGTAGGGGGAATAATGCTGCTTTCAACACAAATTGGAGTATTTGAATCTTGTTCTAGAATTATTACAGAGAACTTGGCAATACGCCGTGAGGCAAAAAACAAGGTAGCTAATATATCTAAAATGTTTTATACAACCTTGTGGCTGTTTATAGGATTTGGAATTATTGTGCTTTTGGCAGGGTTTAATGAGCCGCGAACTTTAATCGTTTTAGGCGCTGTTATAAATGCCTTTGCCATGCTTGTACACCTTGTTTTAACGTATATTTTGAACCACAGAGAGCTGGATAGGGTATTTAGGCCAGTATGGTACAGAAAGGCTATTATATGGGTAGAAATAGCGTTTTTTGCGGTATTTAGCGGTATTGTATTTTGGGATAAGATATTTTAGTGTGATTTTGATATAAATTTAGCTAATATTAGCCAAGAATTTTGTTATATATCTTGACAAGATTCTTTTTTTATACTAGTATCTAGAAATTGTAACAAACATCGAAATTGCAATATTAACATCCGAGCCAGTTTTCAAAATAGATTTGCTGGCTCAACATTATAACCCAGGAGGGTTAATATCATGAAGTACGTATCATTTTTGTTCGTATCATTTTTGTTCGCCGTTTTCGGATGTGGTTCCAGCCATAGTCCGATGGCCCCAACTCCGTCCGCTTTTGACGTGGACGAGGACCAGCCCCAGGTTGCTGCCAAGCGTGTCAGCAGTTCCATGACGGTAACTTCCAACCGGGTTGGCGGGACGAGGGAGGTGCTCATCAGCTCGCCGGACGTGGTTGCGCTGTCGGGTGGGTTCGTCGAGGTTCCGGTCAGGATTGACAAGATTTATGGCCGGACCGTCCTGACGTGGGATCTGGAAGTCGAGTTTGACAACCATGTTCTGGATTTCCTGGGTGTCGGAAATGGAGATGCCTGGGGAGATGGGGCCATCACCGGCCACGTCAAAGACGGTAACACCCTAGACATGGTAGCTCTGTCGCAGTTCGGTATCACGCGCGACGGTGAGCTGGCCGTTATCGTCTTTCGGGTGAAAGACGATGCACTGACGTCTAGATCCACTATACGACTTCACAATGCGATAGTGTTCGATGAGAATGTTCGTCGGATTTCTACCGCGACCCGCAACGGAAGTGTGGACGTAACGCAGGTGGAGACCGCAATCCCACACACCCTTCTGGACGGCCCGTTTCCGGCAGACAATCTCCTAGGAATCGTCGATTTCGACGTTTCCGTGGATCTCAATGAGGGTGTGCTGTCCGGGGCTGTTTATTTTGAGGAGGGGTTCTTGCCTAGTGGAATCGATAGATTTTTTATCGAGTACACGGGCCCCTCTGGCGATGAGCGGCTTACGGTCCAGTCGTATTCCGTGTGGTACGAGGATGGGAGGGCTAACTTCTCGTTCTCGATACCATTTACAGGGTCGCAGGTCCAGAATGACTTCTGGGACACGGAAAGCCCACGCACTGGAGATCATGGTGCGATCCGAGTGGTTTACCACGTGGATCCGACGGCTCCAGAGCCCGAACACCAGGTTCTGCCCGGTGACGTGAGTGGCAATGGAGACGTGCATGCGTTCGACGTGCGCTTGATCCGTCTCCATATCAGCGGGGACGTGCCGTTCCAGAACCAGTGGCAGCTTGATGCCGCTGATATGGATCACGATGGCGATATCGACGAGGACGACGTCCAGCTGGTGCTGGATAGGGTCTTCGGGGCCTAGAGCCGAGAGTCGGCTGGTCAAGCATTTGTACCTTGAGAGGCGCTGTCTAGAATAAAATCTAGTTCAGCGCTTTTCTTTTTGGGTAAAAATAGGAAAAATGGTATAATTAATAGCGATCCGAATACCCGAATACATCCGAATGACCCGAATATTTCAAGAAGTGTTTTAATTAAAATTCGGAACATTCGGATGCAATTCGGATTTATTCGGATCGCTTTATGAAAACAAAAATAGACAAACATAATGCATGGATAGTTGCTGTTGATATGGGATATGGACATCAGCGTGCCGCATATCCATTACGGGAACTGGATCATCAGCAAATTATTAATGCGAATAATTATAAAGGTATTCCTAAAAAAGATAGGAATATTTGGAAATCATCGCGTAAGGCATATGAAGCATTTACGCGATTTAAGCGTGTTCCTTTAATAGGGGAAACAGTATGGAATATATTTGACCAATTCCAAAAAATAGACCCATTTTATCCTCGCAGGAACTTAACTCGCCCGTCTCTACAGTTAAAGCAGACATATAGGATGATAAAGAAAAAACAATGGGGCAAGCATTTAATTGAAAAACTTGGCAAAGATCCTCATCCATTCATCACTACATTTTTTATCCCAGCATTTATGGCAGAAGTATGGGAATATCCAGGAGATATTTATTGTGTTGTCACAGATGCTGACATCTCACGAGCATGGGCGCCAATGGATACGCGCGGTAGCCGCATCCACTATTTTGCTCCAACACAACGGGCGGCTGAGCGTCTTCGGCTTTATGGAGTGCCAAAAGAGAAAATTACACTTACAGGATTCCCTTTGCCGCAGGAAAATGTTGGGCCAAAGGAAAAGGTCTTAAAAGCGGATTTGTGGCGCAGGTTAAACGTGTTAGATCCAACAGGCGTGTTCCATAAAAATTATGGGGATACTCTTGAGCAGTTTTTAGGAAAAAAGCCATCACATATTGCAGAGCATAAAGATGAGCGTGTTTGGATTATGTTTGCAATTGGAGGAGCTGGCGCGCAAAGGCAGTTGGCCGCGACCGTGCTAAAGAGTTTATCTGTGCATATTAAAACAGGGCGATTAGGAATGTATTTGGTCGCAGGAATTCATAATGATGTTGAGAGATTTTTTATGGGCCAGATTAAAAAGCTTCATTTGGAAGATTTTTGCGACAAAGGAATTAAGATCATATCAGCAGAAGAGAAACTTGATTACTTCAGCAAATTTAATATCGCATTACAAGAAACAGATGTGCTTTGGACAAAACCAAGCGAGCTTTCGTTTTACAGCGCATTAGGCATGCCCATTATTATTGGTCCTCCAATTGGTTCGCAAGAGAATTTTAATAAGTATTGGCTTGAAGTTATTGGCGCTGGTGTTTCTCAAGAAAATCCTAAGTATACGCATGAATGGATAATTGACTATTTAGATAATGGCTGGCTAGCAGAGGCGTCTTTGCAGGGATATTTGGAGGCGCCTAGGGAAGGGGTTGATAAAATTAGGAGTGTTGTCTTTAACACGTCATCCTGAGGCCTTTTTGGGACACTCCCCCTCCTGTACTCAGGAGGGGGCCGGGGGGTGGTCGTATGGATATCGAAGCAGTTAATTCTATAGTTACTGCATTATTGTAGGTCACGCGACCACCCCCTAACCCCCTCCTGAGTACAGGAGGGGGAATATCTTTTATAATTTTATTATACCAAAATTTTGCTATTCTTGCACAATAACAGCTGTTCCAACTTCTGCCCATTCAAACACTTCTTGCGCGTTGCCAATACCCAGGCGAACACAGCCGTGTGAAACAGCAGTGCCAAGATGATCTTCGCCCTCGCGGTATCCGCTTGGCCAATATGGAAGTTCGTGAATGCCATATAAGCCGCCTATAAAGCTCATCCAATATGGCATATAAAGCCCGTAGCGATTTGAAAAGGCGAGCTCTGCTTTGTTATTAATTTCATATTCACCAATAGGTGTAGTGTATCCTGGCATACCTGTTGAGGTCTGGTGCGTTGCTACGCGAAATCCGTCTTCATAGTAGGAAAATGTTTGGCTCGAAAGATCAATCACAATTGCTTTACCCTCTTTATCTAAGGATCTCGTCTTGGGCGGCAAGGTCAGAGTTTTTACTATTGAGTTTTCTTGAACGTGGATTGTAATTGGCGCATGGCTTGCTGGGAGTTCATACTGCAGTAAGGGGTATGATTTGACCATGTCTCCGTTCGCGTTCCACGCGCCAAATGTCGCATAAGGCGATGTATTGGTAATGGTTGTAATACTTAGTGGCTCATTGTCTTTGAGACGTTTGATAGCAATACTCACGCCATCTTGATAGTCAGTATCTGCCGCAAAAAATCCTGGGTTGATTTTTGGGTTGCCAAAGCCATCAAAGATCCTGATATGCGGCCCGCCTCGGGAAGCTGGGGCAGTTACAATTTCTGGTTTACCGTCTTCGTCTAAGTCGCCAGCCGCAACATTTACTCCGTCGCGAAACCCTTCATTATACGCCAGCCATGAGTTAATAATTGAGCCATCTAGTCGAATCAAATATACTTTACCAACAAATCCAGGAGGCGAGCCAAGCAAGAGTTCGCTTGTACCGTCTCCACCTAGGTCAATTGGAGTTATTGAATGGATGGTGTCGAAAGGAAGTAATAGTGTGGTGTTAGTGTTTGTTGTGAATTCGTATGTTTCTTGTGCCGTAACCGTGTTAGGAAATAACCATAACCCAATAATCAATAACCAAGAAAATATCAATAACCAATAATCAATTTCCAAATGAGAAAACTTCCAGTTTTTGGTTATTGGAAATTGGAGTTTGGATCTTTCCTGGTTATTGGAAATTGGAACCTGGTTATTCATAATTATTTACTTAGTGCGGCATCCAGCAATAATCTCATATCATCCCAATGCGCGCCAGACTTATCTGCCCCAAGTATGATTGATATTATTTCGCTGTTTTCTTTATTTCGCGCTTTCATTACCAAGCATCTACCTGCTTCAACCGTGTATCCAGTTTTTGAGCCGATTACCACATAAGGCACATCAAGCAGTTTATTGGTATTTTTTAAGAGATGCTTTTTACCGTTATTTACCGTTGCAATGGTAACGTATTTTGGCGTTGTTGCCTGCAAAAAGAGAAGATCAGAAAACACACGCTTTGTAAGCTTTAAGTAATCCTGCGCCGTTGAAACATTTTTTTCTGAAAGCCCGGTTACTTCTACAAATTGTGTGTTGTTCATGCCAAGTTTTTTTGCTTTTTCGTTCATTTTATCCACGAACTGGGCATGCGTAAGACCTGTTGAACGCGCCAATGCTTTTGCAGCGTTATTTGCGCTGCGAAGCAGTGTTGAATAAAATAAGTCGCGCGTAGTTAGCACGTCACCTGGCTTAACATATATTTTTGCAGGAATAGTATCATCCTGCGCTTTCATTGCTATTTTTTTATCCCACCCAGGGTCATGGTCTAAAAACACGGATGCAGTCATAAGTTTAGTTAAGCTCGCGATTGGGCGTTTAATATCACTACCTCGCTCAACAAGTATTTCTCTTGTCTTGGTATTCGCGACAAGGATTGAGGGAGAATTTATTTTCTTTTTTAAGTATTCAGTGCGGTCTAGATGATCCGCGAATACTGCAATAAACCCGCTTGCCCATTTTGTGTTTGCTGTTAGTTCGTGTTTGCTAACACTAATATATCCTGGAAGATGCTGCCATGTATTAAGTTCTTGGTTATGAATATATATTTCGCGATAGCGCTCCTCGTTATTTGGATATGAGAATTTTAATGTTACTGAAGCTGGTAATTGGTTATTAGTGGTAGGAAGAATGGAATAGTAGTAAATATTTGAGATTAAGGTTTTGTCTAATGGTGTCTTGGGATAGAATTCTGGTTTAATGAGTTCGACAAATGCGCTGCGATTGAGCGTGTTTGGTTTGATTTGAATCTTTAGGTCGTTTTCTGGAGAAGAGATGGTATGGCCTTGGCTTAGGGTTGATTTTAGTATTCGTTCGGAGACAAGAACCGTGGATTGAGCAAATGCTTGCTGAAAAGAAACAAGATACAAGAAACAAGATACAAACAAGACACAAATTCCAAGCATCAAATTTGATGTTTGATGTTTGATGTTTTTTTGGTGTTTGGAATTTGATGTTTGATGTTTTGCCATTTTTGTATTATATCATATATCTAGCAATTCAGTGCATTTTGTGTTAATCTGGACACATGATTAAGCAAGATTTAGAACATATTATCAAGGACGCATTTAAGTCGTCTTTTAATTTTGCGCCAGACGAGCTAGATATCACCAATCCGGAGTCGCAGTTCGGCGATTTTTCGATTGCATGCCATGTATTTGCCAAAGAATTAAAAAAGTCACCGCAAGATATTGCGCAAATTCTCTCAGATAATCTCAAAGGAGATTTAATTACTAAGTCCGAGGCGGTTGCTGGGTATTTGAATATTACAGTTGATAGTGGTAGCTTGGCGGACGAAGTTTTGTCTGGGATTACTAAGCAGGATAAGAAATATGGAGAGTTCGGAGTTTCGAGTTCGGAGTTTCGAGATAAGAAAATACTGCTTGAGTATTTGTCTCCAAACACCAATAAGCCATTGCATCTTGGGCATTGCAGGAATAGCTTTTTGGGTATGGCAATGGCATATATTTTAGAAACAGCTGGCTCTAAAGTGACTAAAGTAGATATTGTTAATGATCGCGGTATCCATATTATGAAATCACTGGTCGCTTATCAAAAATTAGGCAAAGGTAAAACTCCAAAACAAGCAAAAGAAAAAGGAGATCATTTTGTTGGAAAGTTTTATGTTCAGTTTGATGAAGAAAGTATGATGGATGATGCAAAAGAGGCGCTGCGCAAGCTAGAAGCCGGGGACAAAGAAACTACAAAATTATGGAAGCAGATGAACAAATGGGTGCTTGATGGATTTAAAGAGACATACAAAAAACTAGGAGCTGAATTTGATAAAGAATATTTTGAAAGTGACACCTATAAACTTGGAAAGAAAATCTTGGAAGTTGGATTAAAAAAGAATGTATTTTATAAAGAAGATGATGGTTCTATTTGGGTGGATTTAGAAGATGTTGGCTTGGACAAAAAGATTGTTCAGCGTTCAGACGGCACAAGTGTGTATGTAACACAGGATTTTGGTTTGGCAATTTCTCGGGACAAAGAATTTGATTTTGATGGCATGGTGTATGTGGTCGGCCATGAGCAGGAGTATCACTTTAAGGTGTTGTTTAGTATCATGAAAAAGTTAGGATATGAATGGTCGGACAATCTATACCATCTGTCATATGGTCTTGTTTTTCTCCCAGAAGGAAAAATGAAATCCCGCGAAGGCAAGGTAGTTGATGCAGATGACATAATCAAGGAAGTAAAAGATTTAGCCCAAGATGAGGTTAAAAAACGTTTTCCTGATATTTCTAAAAAGGATTTAGAAAAGCGCGCAGAAATTATTGGCATGGGCGCTTTAAAGTTCACGCTATTACGCGTAACTCCATCCCAATCAATCCACTATAATCCAAAAGAAGCAATTAAGTTTGAGGGCTCAACTGGGCCATATGTGCAATACGCGCATGCTAGAATATCGAGTATTCTAAAAAAAGAATCTGCGACAAAAAAGGTAAAGTTTGAATTATTAGATAAGCCAGAAGAAAAGGCAGTTATACTAAAACTTCTGCAGTATCCAGATGTGGTACAAGTTGCAGCGTCGAATTATAACCCAAGTACTATATGCAACTATCTTTTGGAATTATCTCAAACATTTAATACGTTTTACCATGAGCATCATGTGCTAAAATCAGAAAATGAGGATCTAAAGAACGCTCGCTTGATGCTTATACAAGCAGTTCAGATTGTGTTGAGAAATGGGTTAGATGTATTAGGAATAAAAGCACCAGAGAAAATGTAAACAAATGAAAATGTTGTCAGCGTGTTCATGCCGGCAACATTTTTTTGCGATAGATCCATTCCCAGAAGGCGGGTCTTTAAGGTTCTTCGTCGGATGCACACAGCTCGAGAATCGTTTTCGTGCATTCGACGCACACCTCCTTGCCCTCCTCAACTCCGTGTTCTCCGCACTTGGAGCAGATTTCGGTTTCATCGAACTCCTCTCGGAGTTCGCGGAGTCTAGTGCACAGCTCCGTGTACTTCTTGGTCTGCGATTCACAGACCTTGAGCCGCTTGGCGAGATCGGGATGCGCGCTTGGCGGTACAAATGGATCGCGCAAATGCCCCAAATGCACGTTAGCGAGGATTAGATTTTCTTTTATCCATTCCATTTCGCCTGCGGTAACATCGCGAGGCTTAGACGATCTGTCCAAAACCTCACACGCAATCTCGAGTTTTCGCATTGCATCCTCATGCGCCACAATCTTACCGTCTTTTTCTTCCACCTTGTCCTCCTTAGGTTGCAAAATATGAGAGATTATCCCTAACTCAATTTATTGAGCTAGTTGGCAATATAATGGATAGTGGTAGTTTTGTCAATATTGTTTCTGGGCAGTATATTTGGTAATCTTGATGCAGAAAACCAAACATAATGTTTGTCTTATGTCAGCTGCGAAAGATACAAAAAATGAATCCTGGAGGCAAAGCAGGGGTGGTTTTATTATGTACGCAAAAACAGTGCTTTTGGGTGCGGTATTGGTTGCAGTACTAGGTTTTTCCACTGGAGCAATTGTGCATGCAGCTGGTGTTCAATCTAGTGTTGATTATTCGCTTTTTTCTAGAATAGCTAATTGGGTAAACAATGTTGTGGAAACAGTTATTACTTGGGTGGAAGAGCAGAGTTCAAAAGTCGCGCGAGCGCTTGTGAGGGGTACTGATACAGAAATTGAGCCAGCTGTTTTAGGTGATACCACAGAGAATGATATTATAGAACCCATAGAAGAAAGCCCGTCTCAAGAACCTGCGGAAGATGTTGTTGAATTTTTTTATAACGCGCAATTGATTGAACAATCAACTCCACAAATAGAGGCAACAGCTGGTGTGGACCGCACGCTCTCTGTCTCATATAAAAATTTAAGTGATGTTAGCTGGCAGAATCAGGATGTGTCATTAAATATTGTTTTGGAATCAGGCACACAATCTTTACGCCATAACACGTGGCTTACAAACAGCAGGCCTGTTGCGGCTATTGGAATAGTCCCAATAGGCGATACTCATGATTTTAATTTTCTTGTAAGCGTCCCGCAGGAATCTGGAACATACACTTTGGCTCTTCGCCCTGTTATTTTTAGCAATGGAAGTTTTTCGTGGATCGGGGGAACAGGGAATATCGCTACATGGACTATTTTAGTGCCAGAGGTAATTGAAGAAGTGTCTCCACCTCAAAACATAGAAGCAGGTGGAAGTGACGAAGATATAGATATTGTTGAGCCAGAAGAAGAGAAAGTTCAAAGTGGGGAAGAAGAGGGAGAGGAACAGGATACAGAAAAAGACGAGGAAATGATCGAAGATGTTGATTTACCTAAACCTACAAATCCAAATCAATTAATAGGCGCAACAGGTGTTCCTATTTTTCAGCCCGAGGTAACTCCACCTGTTTCTAGTGTTGATTCACTCTCCGCCACAACAACAAGCGCGTCATTTACGGTCTCATGGACAACAACAGACAATGGAGGCGAGGATGCGATAGCAAGCAAGGATATCCAGTATCAAGTTGATAGCGGGGAGTGGACAGATTGGCTTACAGAGACAGTTCTTATGTCATCTTTGTTTACAGGAGTTGATGAAAGCACGTATAGTTTCCGCTCGCGCGCTCGCGACCAAGCAGAAAATCTTGAGGATTATCCAAATACGGCAGATGCCTCAACATATGTTAATTTTTCTGTACCTACAGACCCTGCGGTTACTTCCCATTCTAATGGAGTAACTGTTACTGGTAGCGATGATGAAGACGGAGCAACCGCAGGTTTACAGATAACATTGTCTGGAACAGGGGATGCAAATGATTCGGTTGCTATTGTGCTTTCAGAAAATTCAACTGCAGCTACAACCACTGTTTCGAGTTTAGGGACATGGTCGCAGCAGTTTACTTTAGCAAGCACAACTACTAGTACTTTTAGCTTGCGTTCAAGCGAATCAGATGGAGATGAATCAAGTTTTGTGTCTTTTGTATTAAACCAAGATCCAACATTAGATGTAGTAATTAACGAAATAGCGTGGATGGGTACTGCGACTTCAGCTAATGATGAGTGGATTGAACTGTATAATGCAAGTTCAACAGCTATTAGTTTAACTGATTGGACTTTGTCCGCGTCTGATGGAACACCAGACATAACACTTTCTGGCACTATTGCCTCAAAAAGTTATTTTTTGCTTGAAAGAACAGCAAGCACAACTGTTTCTGATGTTTCAGAAGACCAGATCTATTCTGGCTCTCTAAGCAATACCACGGAATTATTATCTTTATTTGATGATTCAAGTTTGTTAATGGATAGAGTTGGTTCATCTACTGCTAGTGAATGGTTTGCTGGAGACAACGGAACTAAGGCCACAATGGAGCGAAAGGATCCAACCACAAGCGGAACAGACTCCAGCAACTGGGCGGATAATGATGGTACGTTTGTGAACGGACAGGACGCTGACAGTAATGGTCTTACGGCCACGCCATCAGGCCTCAACAGCGTAAACACCACTATACCGCGTTCAATCACTGATTTAACATTTCAATATATTTACACAACTGCAACATCAGTTAAGCTATATTGGACTGCGCCAAAGACAGCTAATCTATCAACCACAACAACCGCAACATATGATGTGAGGTATTCAACAACTGCAATTACTGATGGAAATTTTTCATCTGCAACGCAATCATCTGGAGAGCCAACTCCTTCAACTACCCAAGGGACTGCAGAAACATTTGTTGTTGGTAATCTTGCCACAAGCACTGCTTACTTTTTTGCTGTAAAGACAAATAATGGAGTAGAAGATTCAGGGCTTTCTAACACTCCTACGCTTACAACAGAAGATGGAAACTATACAACCTTAGCTGGGTTTCCTTCTGGAACTGGAGGATTGGTTGCTAGTTCATCAAGCCCATATTTAGTTACTGCTAGTATTACGGTTAATAATGGCAACACGCTTACGATTCAAGCTGGTACTGTTTTAAAGATGAATGGGAATTATTCAATTACAGTAAATGGAAGCATGATAATGGGCGATTCCAGTGATTCAATAAATGCGGCAGTTATTACGTCAAAAGATGATGATAGGTATGCTGGTATTGCTTCGGGAAGCGATGGCTCGCCTGCTGCTGGTGACTGGGGAACAATAAGCGCTTCTGCATCAACTTCGCTGCTTGATTATAATAACGCGATTATCAGCTATGGAGGCCTTAATAATTACATGATACGCATTGCTGGCGGAGCAGGGGCAACTACCACCACCTCAATCATAGAGCAAAGCAATAGCACGGGAATTTCTATAGATGGGGATTCTTCCACATTAGTTCTTACAGATTCTATTGTGCGGGATCATTATAGAGGCGTTGAAATTGATACCTTAGCTGATGCTACTATTACTGGGACCACGTTTACTGGAACAAGTCCAGGACAGACGCGTGCTATAGAAATTGATTCAAACGCAGATGTAACTAATATTACTATAACTGGCAATAATTTCTTCGCGAATAACCGTAATGTTCCTTCTCCTTCGGCCGGCATTCTTTATCAAGATACAGATACTCTTCTTCCTGCGGCAAATATAGCAGACAACTGGTGGGGAGCTTCATCTGGCCCAACTCAAGATACGCACAGCATCTTAGATGATATTGACGGTATTCTAGACGATAATGACAGCACATTAACGCAAGTTGGATGGCCAGTTAGTTTTGCTACAAGCCAAATTACTATCAAGCCAAGCGGATTATAATGAACACCAAAAGGCACGAATAAAGACGCGAAATAAACGAAATTCCTAGAACTTGGTGTGAATTTCTGATATAATTAGTTTGGACTATTCGTTAATTTTCGTGTTTATATTAGTATTATTTCGTGTGTATTCATGCCTTTCACAAGTAAAGAAAAACAAAAACAATATCAACGCGCCTACCAGCGTCGCAGGAGAAGACAATTGCGTGAAGAAGAAGAAATTCCAGAAACAAGGATTTCGCCAGAAGTTAGGGTCTCTATTATAGTGACTATTCTTTTTGCTTTTGCATTGTTATCTGTTCTTTCTTTTTTTAATTTAGCTGGGCCATTTGGGGAATATAGCAAAGCAGTGCTTGAACTTGCTTTTGGGTGGGGCGCTTTTGGTTTTCCTGTATTATTGCTTGTAGTTGGTTTTGTGCTTTTTAAAGGAGTTCGATATGAACCCAATAAATGGCAATTAGCTGGAGTTATTCTTTTGTTTGTTGCGTTGCTCGGGGTCTTGCATCATGCCTCTGGCGCATATAGTTCTATAGACGCAGTTACTAACGGCCAAGGAGGTGGATATATCGGATTTGCGTTATCTGAGCCATTTACCTCTTTTGCTGGGTACTGGGGCGCATGGGTATTTTTGGGCGTGTTAATTACTATTGGCTTACTGCTTACCCTAAGCGGCATGCTATTTGGCCGCGAAGAAGAAGAGGAAGAGGAAACAGAAGAAACGCAATTTGAGGATGAAGATGATTTTGGAAAAAAGCATACATTGCTAGAGCGCTTAGGCGAGCGATTGCGCGTGTGGCGCTACAGAAAAGAGTATGACAATCAGGACGAAGAGCAAGAAGAATCCTCTTTTGTTGAGGAAGGTGAGGATAATGAAGATTCTGATATAGAAGAACAAGTAGAAGATGTTGCCGCAGATGATGCGCTAGAGCCCATTGTTACCGAAAAAAAGAAACGAAGAAAAATAAAAATACCACTTGATTTACTGGAGAGCAGCAATGAAAAGCCAAGCGCCGATGATATTGATTCAATACAAGAGAAAATTATCAAAACACTTGCCACTTTTGGAATTAATGTAGAAATGGACGAAGTAAACGTTGGCCCAACAGTTACGCAATATACACTCAAGCCCCCGGTTGGAGTAAAGCTTTCTCGTTTAACCGGGCTTGCTAATGAGTTGTCTTTGGCGCTAGCTGCTCATCCTTTGCGGATGGAAGCCCCAATTCCTGGGAAATCCCTTGTGGGAATTGAGATTCCAAACAAAGCAGCGGTTGCAGTTAAGCTTAAGGATATTATTACTTCACAAGTATTTAAAAATCAGGATTCAAGCTTAACCGTGTGTCTTGGGAAAGATGTCTCTGGAAAGCCGTGGATTGCTGATTTAGTGATCATGCCCCATTTGTTAATTGCTGGGTCAACCGGCAGCGGAAAAAGCGTTGCAATAAATTCGCTTATCATAAGTTTGTTGTACCAGAATTCTCCAGATGATTTAAAAATTGTTTTAGTTGATCCTAAAAAAGTTGAACTTACCGGGTACAATGATATACCTTATTTGCTTACGCCGGTGATAACCGATACAAAAAAGACAATCAACGCGCTTAAATGGGTTGTATCAGAAATGGAGCGAAGATATCAGTTATTATCAAATCGCGGTAAGCGTAATATCGAAGCATATAACAATGCAAATAAAAAAGAGACATTGCCTTATATTGTTTTTATAATAGATGAGTTAGCAGACCTTATGACTGTTGCGGCAAACGATGTAGAGGCCGCTATTGTCCGTTTAGCGCAAATGGCGCGCGCGGTTGGAATTCATCTGGTACTTGCAACACAAAGGCCTAGTGTGAATGTGATAACCGGATTAATTAAAGCAAATGTTCCTGCTCGAATGGCTTTTGTGGTGCCTTCTCAAATTGATTCAAGAACTATTTTAGATACTGTTGGAGCTGAAAAACTTTTAGGAAGAGGAGATATGCTCTGGCTTTCTCCTGATTTAAGCAAACCCCGAAGGTTGCAAGGAGCTTTTCTTAAGGATGGGGAAATTGAGCGCGTGGTGAATTTTCTCAAAGAGCAAGGTGAAGCAGAATATTATGATGAAGTTACCCAACAGCAAACAGATACTTCGGGCAACAAAGTAGGTGATGATTTTTCAGCAGAGGATGATTTATATGACAACGCAAAGGAAGAGGTGATTCGGGCAGGCAAGGCATCTGCCTCATTATTACAACGTCGTCTGCGAATTGGATATGCGCGCGCGGCTCGCTTGCTTGATATACTAGAAACAGAAGGAGTAATTGGCCCTGCAGATGGGGCAAGGCCAAGGGAGATTTTGACAACAGAAGAGGAGGTTAATGGTGATTATCAAGACGAAGGCATAGAGCCGGGAAATGACGAAGAAGAAAGACCTAATTTTTAATATGAATTCTTTTGTTAGTAAACAAATTTTAACCACACAAACCATTGGCGAGCGGTTATGCAAGGCCCGAAAAGGATGGGGCCTAACTTTGGATGAAGTAGCAAGTAAGATTGGCATTAAACACGTGTATTTGGCATCAATTGAAGTTGGCCAATATCAAGAACTGCCAGGGGACGTATATACCTTAGAATACATAAAGCGGTATGCTCGTTTTTTACATATGGATCCAATCGTGGCCGCTAAGGCGTATCGTTTAGAGCGAACTACTCATTCTGCTCACAAGACCAACAAGAGTAGAACGCGTACTGGTTTTTTAAAGATTATTCGCATGCCTTATGTTGATATTCGCATACTTGCCAAGGGTGTGGTATTAATTGGTGTTTTAAGTATATTTGTATATGGCGCATACTTTGCGCATGCATTTTTTTCGCCTCCGGTTTTAGAAATTACATCCCCTAGCCCATATCAGCATACTGAACAATCAGGCGTTATTCTACAGGGCGCAATACAAGGGGGAAGAGAAGTGTTTCTTAATAATGAGCCAATTGCAGTTGGTGGTAGTGGTGATTTTTTTGAATCATTTTACCTTCCAGAAGGGCTTAATTTGCTTTCTGTAACAGCTAGGAGTAGGCGAGGGAAAGAAACTACGCAGTATTTTACGATAATAGTTGAAGAAAAGGGTACAGTAGTTAGTAGGCAGTAAATAGTTGTTAGTAGTCAATTATGGGTTAATGGTTGTCAGTTAATATTTATGGGTTATTATCTTAATTATTATTAACTGTTTGCCATTAACAAATAATTATATTATATGCCTAAAAAGGATGAAAAACAGGAGGCAGAGCAAGAAGGAAAGGGTCTTGTTATAGAGGAGGCAGTAAAACAAATAAAAGATAGGTTTGGGGAGGGCATTATTATGCGGTTCGGGGAGGCAACGCACATGGATGTTGAGGCAATTCCAACTGGTTGTCTTTCAATTGATATGGCTTTAGGGGTGGGCGGAGTGCCAAGAGGCCGCGTCATAGAAATTTTTGGTCCAGAGGCCTCGGGAAAAACAACCTTAGCGCAGCATATTGTTGCTGAAGCGCAAAAGATGGGCGGGGTTGCTGCTTTTGTAGATGCAGAGCACGCCTTAGACCCGGATTACGCCCGTAAGATCGGGGTTAATGTTGATGAGCTATTAATCTCCCAGCCAGATTCCGGAGAGCAGGCCTTAGACATTGTTGAGACCTTGGTCCGGTCTGGCGCGATTGACATTATTGTTATAGATAGTGTTGCGGCTTTAACCCCAAGAGCGGAAATTGAAGGAGACATGGGGCAATCGCATATGGGCCTGCAGGCGCGATTAATGAGCCAGGCGCTTAGGAAACTCACATCAATCGTTTCAAAATCCAATACCGCGGTTATCTTCATAAACCAGATTAGGATGAAAATAGGAGTAATGTTCGGCAATCCAGAAACTACTCCTGGCGGTAATGCCCTTAAGTTCTACTCATCTGTCCGAATCGAAGTTCGTAGAGCTGCCATGATTAAACAAGGGGATAAGATCATTGGCAATCGTAACAAGTGTAAAATCGTCAAGAATAAGGTTGCAGCTCCGTTCCAAACAACTGAATTTGATATTATGTATAATCAAGGCATTTCCAAGGAAGGTGATTTATTGGATGTTGGGGTTGAGCGCGGAGTGATTACTAAAAGCGGACACTCGTATTCCTATGAAGAAGAGAAGCTAGGCCTTGGCCGCGAAAAAGCAAAAGCATATCTTCGAGAAAACCAAAAACTATACGAAAAGATTCGCAAGATTGTGTGGGAGCAGTTTAAGCAGCAAAAAGAGGTGTAGAGAGTCGTCGCGAATATACGAATCTAACGCAAATACACAAATTTATCAAATGTCATTCCGACCGAAGAGAATCGCTGTACCCAGCGGTGAGCGAAGTGGAGGAATCTCTTTGTTTGATTAAAGATATTTATATGGAAAAAGAAAAGGGATTTAATCCAGAAGAAAGTATTGAGAAAAGAGAAACAGAAAGGTCATAACGTGATATTGTTGAGGCGAAACTTAAGGAGATTTTTGGTGACACATTGTTGGCGACCGAGGACGCGCATGAAGCTATCCAAGAGAATAAGGATGGCAGTTTTGCTATGAGCGAGATGGGTATGATGTTATATACCAATGGATATAATCTTAGGGGCCAGAACAAAGAATACCCAAATGGCATGGTATACACAAATGGAGAGCATATATTTGGTGTTGGGTATTTTGCCAAAGAAGGCGAGCAAGATGGTCATTTGATGATTGTTGCGCCAAGGGGAGATAATATTGTTCAAGCAGTTGATGAATTTATAGAAAAAGCTCGCGCAGCAGGCATTGCTGAATCATCTGTTTATGTACGGTTTCTTGATGAAGACAAAAGAGACCAAATTTTGGAAGCAGAAGGATATGACTCCATAGAAAAAGACCCATGGCATCCAGAAGCAATGCAAGAAGATGAGCAATATCCGAGCAGAGTTGTAACACTTGATAAATTATTGAATTTTGACGAACAAGGAAATATAAAAACTAAAGTAGGGGGAAAGCTAGACATGGAAAGTGTCATGATTGCAGGAAGAGACAAAGTGGAGCCAAGCGCGCGTCTTAGTTGCAATGGTTTTCAAAATTTTCTAGAAAAAAATAATCCAGGCGCGGGTTTGAAATATGTGCTTGAACCATACGAATATTCAAAGGCAGAGCAAGGGCAGGCTCAAGAAGTTGTTGAGCAATTATTTGAAGGATTAAGCAAGCATAAAGACGTTGTTGGCTCAACACCAGAGGACTATTTTTCGCTTCTTAAGCAAAAACCACATGGAAAAAATGGAAAGGACTATTTTGCATATTTAGGAAAATTAGTCGATAAGAATGGAAAAGAGCAGGTACTTTCATTTTTTATGGCAGAGAGACTTTCTAAGGAGCGAGTCGGTCTTTATTGGACAATAACTGTTAGATGGGAAGATTATATTCAGGATAAGGATTTGAACCCAAAAGGATTTCCTGGAATTTCCCAATATGCATATGTGCGGGTATTTGAAAAAATGAGGCAAGAAACATTACATGAAGATTCTATTCAAGAAATTGATCTTGGGGGTTCAGAAACCAAGACATTAGATGAGCAGAAGGAAAAGCTGGGCGTCGAAGATTTCTGCGCGACGCACGACTACCTTGAAGTTGTGCAGATATCCGCTGCCTCGATCCCGAAGAAGAAGCCGGGGGGATCCGGGGACACAGGAGCGGCAGACTCAGCTAGGGCAGTCAAG
>CAYOXH010000004.1:0-17927 GCA_964407875.1 uncultured Gammaproteobacteria bacterium | reverse complement strand
GCCGCTTGAGGTGTAAATAAAATAAGGCCAACCACTAACATAGATGAGAATGTGATTAGCGCCCATTTTTTATATTGTTTTGGCCACAAGTAAAGTATGTGGTTTATGATTGGAAAAAATTGATATAGCAACATAAAACCCGCGTTTGTTATCAAACACGGGCCTGGTGGGGGTTTAACTTTATAAGTATAGCATAGGTTGATGTAAAAGTCAAGACATGCTAGGATTTGAATATAATTTCTAATGATTAATTTCTAATTTCGAAACAAATCTCAAATTCCAATTTCAAATTTTGAAGATTTTGTATGAAATTATTATGATATGAAGATTGTTATACTCGCGGGAGGCGGTGGAACTCGGCTTTGGCCATGGTCTCGGGAGAAGCAGCCAAAGCAGCTTCAGGCAATTCTTGGGAAAGATACTTTATTGCAAAGGACGTATAAGCGCCTTCGCTTAATTGTGAAGGATTCTGATATTCTTGTTGCCACTGGTAAACAGTATGCTCGCGATATTGCAAAACAACTTCCTAAAGTTCCAAGAAAAAATATACTTATAGAACCAGTTCGCAGAGGAACTGCTGGAGCTATTGGCTTGGCAGCAGCGCGTGTTTATAAAGAAAACCCAGAGGAGGTTCTAGTTAGTGTTCACTCAGACCATTGGATGAATAGCGATAAAAAATTCGCGACTCTTATACGGAAGTCAGCTAAAATAGCTTCGTCATATCCAGACCACACAATTTTAATTGGGATTAAACCAACATATCCAGAGACAGGATATGGCTATATTTGCTTGGACAAAAAAGTTGTTCAACAAAAATTCAGTAATTTATATAAAGTAAAACAGTTTATAGAGAAGCCAGATCTGCGGCGCGCTAATAAATTTGTAGGCCAAAAAAAATATTTATGGAATCCTGGGTGGTTTGCCTGGCGCGTTGACCATTTATTATCGCTGTACAAAAAACACTTGCGAAATAATTACCAGGTGATTGAGAGTATTGCAAACGCGCCAGCACGCTCTTTTCAGCGCGTAGTGAATAAAGAGTTCCCAAAGTTAAAGCCAGCTACTATTGATTATGGAATTTTAGAAAGAACAAAAAAGCGCCTTGTGCTGCCAACGGACATAGGTTGGACTGATATCGGGCATTGGCGCAGTGTTGCAGAAATGTCTAAGCAAGATAAAAGCGGTAACGTTGTGGACACTTCTTCCGTCTTATTAGATAGTGAGAATAATTTATTCGTATCAAGTAGCGGCAAGTGCATCACAAGTATTGGAGTAAAGAACACAGTTATGATTGAGACAGATGACGTAATTTTACTCGCAGATAAAAATCGCGCGCAGGATGTAAGGCAGCTTGTTGAATTGATTGGCAGAAAAAAGAAGTTGAAAAAATATTTATGATAAAAGCAAAAATTATTATCCCAATTATTCTGGTTGTACTTATTATTGCTGTTACAAGTGTAAGTCGGCAGATTTTTGGGCAGGTTGAAGTTCCAAAAGAAAAAAGCGAGTTCAAAGTTGAGCAAGGACAATCTGTAAAACAAATTACAAAGTCCTTAGTAGAGGAGGGTCTTATTAAGAGTGATTTTTGGTTTCGCGCGCAGGTCTGGCTAAAAGGAAAGCAATCTGAATTTCTTGCTGGTAATTTTAATTTGCCAGAAAAGATAAATAGTACTGATCTTATAAAGCTTTTAACAACAAGTGCTGTACAAGAAACAAAAACAATTAAAATTCTTGAGGGCTGGGGTATAAGGGATATTGCAGTTTATTTTGAGAATCTTGGCATGTTTCAGCAAGAGGAGTTAACAGAACTAGTAGGCCTTGAAACAATAGATAATAGCTTAAATAAAGAATTTTATTTGTCTTTGGCCAGTGATTATCCATTGTTAAATGAAAAAATAGCTAACAAAAATACAGAAGGGTTTTTATTCCCAGATACCTATGAAATATTTATAGATGCTACTTTAAAAGATATAGTTCGCAAAATGGTTGCGACTTTAGATAAAAAAGTGACCCAAGAGCTGCTTGTTGAAATAGAGAATCAAGGAAAGAATTTTTACGATATTTTGATTATGGCAAGCATTATAGAGGCAGAAGTTCCACATGAAGGTGATAGGGGAATTGTTTCAGACATATTTTGGTCTAGATTAGAGAGCGGAGTGGCGCTTCAATCGGACGCAACTCTTAATTACGCTATTAGTGGAGATAACCCAGCTTTAACCTTGGAACAGCTAGAAATCGACTCTCCATATAATACATATAAGTACAAAGGCCTGCCGCCAACACCAATTGGCAACCCAGGAATTAGCGCAATACGAGCTGCTATTTATCCAGAAAATACTGATTATTTTTATTTTCTTTCAACCCCAGAAGGGGAAACTATATTCAGCAGCACACTGGAGGAGCATAATGTTGCTAAAGCGAAATATTTAAGATAGTTTGACTTATTTTATAATTATAGTATTATAGATTTATAACTTAATTATCCGCAGATAGCAGGCGTCCTTAGGACTTAATTACCTGCCTAGGAAAAGTAGCTAGTGTTAGCGTTTTTTGTTGATATTTAGCGATAATCGTCTGTGGAATGCAGGCTTTTTTTATTAAGTTGAGAGAGTTGAAATAGTTGAGAAAGTTGAGTAAGAGAATCAACTATTTCAACTCTCTCAACTATTTCAACTATTCATATGCCTAAAACACGACATCAAAAGGAAGAAACATTTGCTCAAGTAAAAGAAGATACGCACGCAGCTAAGTCAATCGTATTTGTTGGGTACCATGGTTTGAGTGTGCCCCAAACAGAAGATCTTCGGAAGCAATTGCGCGATGAGCAGGTAAAGTTTCAAGTAATTAAAAAGACCTTGCTTAAAAAGGTTTTGGATGATGCAAAGCTTGATATTGACGTAAAAAATTTGGGTGAAGGACTTGCGATTGCATACGCCATGAATGACGAGGTGTCCACAGCTAAAGTTTTGGCTAACTTTCAAAAAGATAATGAAGCACTTACGCTGTATGGCGGTGTGCTTGAGGAGAAGTTTATGAATGAAGCAGAAGTTATGGCACTATCCAAATTGCTTAGCAAGCCAGAACTGTACGCAAAGTTAGTTGGTTCTATTAACGCTCCTTTGTCAGGATTTGTAAATGTGCTTGCAGGCACAATGCGAGGATTGGTACAGGTATTGAATGGAATTAAAGATTCTAAAGTATAATTAATTTAGATAATATATAGTTTGTCATTCCGACCGAGTGTACTCACGAGTGGAGGAATCTCTATCTTGTTTAAAAAAGAGATCCCTCGACTACGCCAATGGGTACATTGGCTCCGCTCGGGATGACGAAATTAAGGAGAAATAATTATGGCAGACGAAGAAAAAAAGACCGACGCGCCTGAAGCGTCAGAAGACGCATCCCCCTCCGCTGAAGCTACGGAGGACAAGAAAGACGATACACCTGTGGAAGTTCCAGAAAAGTTTAAGTCATTGGTCGAACAAGTTGAACAAATGTCTGTTCTGGATCTTTCAGAACTTGTAAAGATTTTAGAAGACAAATTTGGTGTTTCAAGTGCCGCACCTATGATGGTTGCGGGAGCTGCGCCAGCAGCAGGTGTTGCAGAAGAGGGTGGCGCTGAAGAGAAATCAACATTTGATGTTGAGCTTACAGCAGGCGGAGATAATAAAATTGGCGTTATTAAGGCAATTCGAGGTGTTACAGAATTAGGCCTTAAAGAAGCAAAAGATCTTGCTGATGGCGCGCCCAAGGTTGTGAAAGAAGCTGTTCCAAAGGAAGAAGCAGAAGAAATGAAAAAGAAGCTAGAAGAAGCAGGCGCACAAGTCACGTTGAAATAAATTTGAATAATAAAAAATAGCAGGGACAAGGCATGCCTTGTCCCTGCTATTTTTTATTATTCGATTGGAATCTGGAAAATCTTGTCAGATACAAGCACGTACATCATTGACTCATCATTATTTACAACTACATCATTAGCATTTGCAAATTCATCTGCAATATACTGGAAAATAAGATCTCCTGTTTTTGTCATGTGTACAATACGCTTATTTTGCGGGTCTAAGATAAAGAATGTGTCAATTTCTTCGTTGGTATAGAATGAGATGCCATCTCCTGGCTGGTTATTAGTAGGGAATGAAATAATTTTGTTGAATTCGCCTTTTAAGAATACATGAATGTCGCCATTATTCCGTAAGGTATAGATAAATCCATCTACCTTAATATCAACCATGTTCGAAAGGTCATACTCCTCAATTAGCCACCTTTGGGCGGTTGTAAATCCTAAACCAGCTCTTTTGTATCTAATAATATCATCTTTTGTTGGGGGAAACGTATAAAGATTTTTTGCGTAACTTGCGAATGCTTGTGCTGAACTCGGGTTAAAATCAAACCTTTGTTTATTAATAACCTCGTCTTCAACATCAATTATAAGCACTTTATCTTTTGAAAGCGCGGCAATACTGGATTCTGTAAGTACCACGGCTGTATTAAACGATTCAATACCCTGGTTTTCAAGCGGCAGTGTAAGCAATAGGCCGTTATCAATATCAACAAGCGCTACTTTTTCCGCGACACCGTCAAAGTAAAATAACGAATCATTGATTAATATAAAACCTGTTTCTTTTGTAGTTATGGGCGAGGGAATAATAGTTACCAATGGTTCAAGATTAGTTAGCTTGTTTTTTTTCTCGCTTTTATCTTTTAGATCAATAATTTTTTGTTCCAACTCCTGAAATTTTTCTTCACTGCCCGAGCTCTCCCTAACGAGGTTATCTAATAGGGATTGCGCTTCTCCTAAGAATTGCCTTGCTCCGGAATCGTTTTTGTATATAAGAGCTGCCTCTGCTTCATTTATTTTTTGTTCAACAGCACTTACATCTATTTCTAGATTTTCTTGAGTAGTTTCTTGAATTTTGTCTTGAGTTCTAATGGCAATACTTCCCACAAAAATTATAGCAAGCCCTATTATTGCAAGAATAACAGTTTTTTGCTTTTTTGGTATTTTTGCCCATTGATTTAGGGTGTTGCTTTTTGTTTGTTCTGACTTGTTTTTTGTAGAGCCAAGTATTTTAGAAAGATGATAATTTCGCGCATCTCTATTTTTCCATACAAGTTTAATAAGTGATGGCAGTTTTGAGATTCCAGATAATAGTTTAGACAAGCCATATTGTGATTTTTCTAATGCTTTAGAGAATCCCGCTAAAATTAGAGTTAAGCCAGATCCACTATATTTTTTTAGAACTTTAATTATTTTTTGTTGTACAGCTTTACTAGATGCTATATCTTTTTCAAATTTTTCTGTGTTTTCTGGTTTTAGATATTCGTCTGGATCTTTCCATTGTTCTGATTCTTTTTCATATGGAATATCTTCTTGTGATTGAACATGCTCGGGTGAGCGCTTAAAGGCAGAGATTCCAAATTGCTTATTTGTTGGCGCGCGTTCCAGCAATTCAGTTAGTTTGGCAATGGTTTCATTTGGGCTGAACTCTTTTGCGAATTTTCGAATTCGCTCAACCGAAATATAGTCCAGTACAGATTCATTAGTTAGGACAATGGAATTTCCAAGAGATAGTTTTCCGCTAGTAATGTTTGAGAAAAGCTTTACGGGGTTAGGTGTGGTTATAGAGGTATTTGTTTCTAAAATGTCAGTTGCTTTATCTTGATATATAAGGAATGCGTGCATGTTTCCGACTGACGCAACATGCACTTCTTCATGCTCAATGGCGGCAACAATAATATGGATTTTGTTGAGCCAATTTTTTGGTTTTGATAATAAAATATCCTTTACTTTGATATTGGCTTTTGCCAACGCATTCTCAAACGCGTATTCAATATTTTCGGTAGGCGCGTTAAAGAACTGCTTTTCTAGCTCATCAGTAAGCAGTTCTGTTATTGTTTCATTATCTTTGTCTGATGACTCAATCTCAACAAAAAAAATCAAGCGCTTGTCAGGATCCTCGTTTTGTGATAATTCAAATATAGAAAGTGACCCAGAGGCGGCTTGGCGCTTGATGACATTATAAGCAAAATAGTTTGTAGATTCTTTTCTCATAATCTTTGATTGACTCGCACCCTTAAACGCATTATACTACATCTGCTATTAATGAACAACAAAATAGTTATGCTTGAACAATTATTTAGTTCAAAGACAAGAGTAAAGCTTTTGAAGCTTTTTTTGAACCAAACAGAGGAAAAGGACTATTTTATACGCGAATTAACGCGCGTTTTAGGGGAGCATCTTAATTCTATCAGAAGAGAGCTTGATAATCTCGAAGATCTTGGGTTAGTGCTATCACAAGAAAAAGACAAGAAAAAGTACTACTCAGTCAATAAGGATTTTATACTTTTGCCAGAACTCAAGGCCCTGCTTTTAAAATCCCGCGAACTTGGAGACCAAAAATTAGTTCAACAATTAGAAAAAGTTGGATTTTTGGATTTACTAATCTTGTCCGGATCATTTGTTGGAAATACGGATTCTGATGTGGATTTATTTATGGTTGGCCGCGTGCAAAAAGCAAAATTAGAGCGCTTAATTCGCACGCATGAAAAAGATTCTGGGAAAGAGATTAAATATACAGTAATGAGCAAAAAGGAATTTCAGCATAGAATTGATCTCGGTGATAGATTTTTATACACTATATTAAATAGCAGGAAGATCATGGTTATCAATAAGTTGGGCATATAGTATGCCTCAAATAGTCCTACAAAAAGTAATAGCTGATGCTGGAGTTGCGTCGCGACGCGCTAGCGAAGAACTTATTTCGTCTGGCAAGGTTAAAGTTAATAACAATACAGTTACTAAACTTGGGACGCGGGTTGATCCAAAAAAGGATACAGTTGAGCTCAATGGCAAAATTTTAGATAGGCCGCAGGAATTGGTCTATTTTTTACTGAACAAGCCCAAAGGCATTGTCTCGACAGCAAACGACGAGCAAGGGCGTAGAACAGTTATAGATTTAATTGATACAGAAAAAAGGATCGTTCCAGTTGGCCGTCTAGATATGTATACAACAGGATTGTTGATACTTACAAATGATGGGGATTTAGTAAATAAATTGACGCATCCTAGGTTTGAGCACGAAAAAGAATATGAAGCAATTATCCAAGTTCCTCAGGACTGGAAAAAGGAAAATCTTGATCATGCCCTATCTAAAATGTCCAAAGGCGTAAAAATTGCAAATGATTTTAGAACAAGTTTGTCAAAAGCGAGGGTCCTTAGTCAAGTTAGTAGTGATAGATATACTATCTCTGTTGTAATACACGAAGGCAAGAACCATCAAGTTCGACAGATGATAGATGCAGCTGGTTTATCTGTTGTAGAACTTAAGCGTATCCGTTCTGGTCCTATTGCGATTGGGGATCTAAAACAAGACGCGTATCGAGAATTAACAGACCAAGAGGTCTCAGAATTAAAAAAAGACGCTGGATAAAATTCAGCGTCTTTTTTTAATGGCATAGTTTTTGCAATGGCAGCTCGTTTATTTTGTTAATTTTAATACTTTCGAATAATACCTACAACACGTCCGCGGATCATAACACTCTTGGCCATAATTGGCTTGTACTTTTTGTTGGAGGGCTGCAAGCGGATGTAGTTCTTTTCTTTGTAGAATTTTTTCAAAGTCGCGCTTCCATCGTCCAATACAGCCACAACCATGTCCCCGTTTTTCGCGTAGTCGGTTTTTTCAACAATTACAAGGTCTCCATCCGAAATTAAGGATTCAATCATAGAATCGCCTTTAACTTTTAGGATGTAGCATTGCTTGCCTCTAGTTATTTCTGCTGGAACCGCGATATCCTGCTCCCTATTTTCAATTGCTTCAATCGGAGCTCCTGCGGTAATAAGCCCAACAAGGGGTAATGATGTTGTTTTTCCTTGGATATATGTTTCTTCTATATTATTAGAGGAACTATCTAGAATTTGAAGTTCACGAGAACGAATATTGCCTAGACGTTTAATAAATCCATTATCCTCTAAAAATTGCATGTGTTCATGAATGGTTGCCAAGGAGGAAACCTTGAATTTTTTTGCAATCTCCGAAAGCGTAGGAGCATAGTTATTGCGTCTGATATAACCCTTTAGATAATCAAGAATTTGTTGTTTCTTTTTTGGTAATATTACTGTCATATGTTTGTTGCTAATTATTATATCGTGCGACCCATCCTTTCCCAATCTCTAAATTGACGGATCATGGTTTTAAAAATTTTTTCATCAGTATATTTGCTAAGTCGAGAATCACGCTTAAGACGCTTCCAGTTAGTTAATGGAAGTGAGGGGAGCGCGCAGGCGCGGCCTGCGTTGACTGCTGCTATGTTGCTTGCCATAATTGTTTTAACGCTCTTAATATCTTTTGCAAGCATATTTAATAGTTCAGCTCTTTCAGAAGGTGTTTTTTGTTTTTCCCAAGGCATTCTAATGCGTTTTATCACCATACTTGCTATAATAGCAGGAGTGATTGCTAGGGTAAGTTGTAGAAGGGAAGTAGCCATGTATATATGATAACCGAATAAAAACCGAAAGTCAAATAAACAGTTGTGGATAACTAAAATTAATACAAAAATATAAATATAAAAAAATTAATTGTTTTGATTGCTATACTAATAGTTGCTGTGGCATCTTATTTTAATAGAGTTAGGATTAAGGATTTAGTGGTTGATATGCAAAAGCCGGATTTGCCGTCCACACAAAAGTTCAAAGTACAAAGTTCAAAGTACAAAGAAGAAGAAAAGAATTTACAAGTGGAATTAACTGAAGAGTTGCTAGAAATTCCACGTCATCCTGAACAAGTTCCGCTAATGCGGGACGAAGTGAAGGATCCCGTGGATGATAAGGCGTCGGGGGTTAGCGACGGGATCCTTCGCTACACTCAGGATGACACTGTTGTGGCTGTTGTTCCATCTATTCCTGCAGAATACAATCTTGCGGTTCCGTTTCAGCCGCAGGCGCCGCATGCTAATTGGTCTTTGCCATATAAGGAAGCATGCGAGGAAACATCTTTGATTATGGTTGATAGATTTTTTAGCAACAAAGGATTAGACGCTAATGAGGCAGATAACGCTATTAAAAAACTAGTTATATGGCAGCAAGAGAAATTTGGATATTATCAAGATACAAAAGCATCTGAAGTAGCCACTATTGCGCAGGAATATTTTGGATTTAATGCTGAACTTGATTATGATGTTACCGTGAAAAATATTAAACAGCATCTTTCTGACAACAAAATTATAATCATCCCAGTTGCTGGGCGATTACTAGGGAATCCATACTTTACTGGAGAAGGCCCTATTTACCATATGCTTGTAATCCGCGGATATACTAAGGATAAATTTATTACCAATGACCCAGGTACAAAACGCGGTGAGGAATTTTTATATAGCTATGGCACGCTTATAAACGCAATTCATGATTGGCCACTTGAAACAGGGGGCGATAGACAGGAAATAAACCAGTTAACAATGGAAAAAGGTGAAAAGGTTTTAATAGTGATTAATAAATAAGCTTAAAAGCGTGATGATAATCTAAAGGAGGTGTGCCATGAGGATGCTTATGCTTTTGGTTGTGCTCAATAGCTTGGGATGCTCCTTTATGGTCTTGCGTCATGAGAAAGAGCCCAATTATCTTTTTAAGGATGTTCGGCAAGGCCATGGCTATTACTACGCGCAAGAGCCTATTATACTTGAGGTGGAGGGGCCATTATCTCATATTTATAGGCTTACACATCACACTGCTCCAGAAGATACGATTGATGTTTTTGATGTTAACAAACATCACTATAAAGCGTTTAGCGACATTCAACTGCGCTACAAGGATGAAGGACGCATAGACAGCATGCTATGCCCGGTCCTCATCAGATTTCAGAGAGAGAGAGTAAATGGTGGAGTGCATCTAAAATAGAATTTGAGGTGATGTATTATGTGCTAAGTGTGCATTATGTACCAGAGCATGAGCTTGCGCTCGTTAATCAATTGGGTCTAGATTAATCCCAATTTGTTCGTTGCCTTAGCCCGTGCCATGTGCTCGAATTGGGGAGAGAGCACACGTCAACAATGGCGTGGGTTGTTCTCAAGCAGCAAACAGTGCTGTCGAAGACCCTACGGGATTAGCCAGTTCACACTCTGCTGTGAACTGGTTTTTTATTTATCATTTTGTTATTTTCTGCCACTCTTGTTCAGTAATAATATCTTTTGTGCTCTTTAAACGGTCTAAAAATTCAATGCCCTCAAGATGGTCATACTCGTGCTGAAAAATACGCGCGATAAAATCTGTGAATTCCTTTTTTTCTTTTTTACCATCACGCGTTACATATTCTGTTGTAATGGATTCATGGCGCGGCACCAATCCACGAATTCCAGGGATACTTAAGCATCCTTCCCAATCCTTAATAATTTTTTTGGATTTAGAAATTATTTTTGGATTAATAATTGCTGTTGGCTTCATCTTTGGAGCATATGGATAGCGTGGGTTTGGGTGAGAAGCAACAATAAAAATTTGTAATGACTCTGATACCTGTGGAGCAGCTAAGCCAACGCCATTTGCCTCTTGCGTTGTATGGATCATATCATCAATAAGTTCCTGGATTTTTCGATCGCTAATATCATCAACAATTTTTGCTTGTTTGCGTAAAATAGGATTTCCAAGTTGTGCGATTGGCAGGAGTTTTGGCATAGCATGGCAATCATATCATATATTTTAAAAAAGAAAACCGCCGCACAGGTTATTCCCGTGCAGCGGCGGATTATGCAACTTCTTCTTTCTCCTCGCGGCCTGAGAGCACTCCATCCACAATCTCCTCCACCTCTTTCATCATATGAAGACGCGGTAAATGCATGAGTATGCCCTCCATTGGGCTGGCCCTGTTTTTTTTTATATTATTCACTCCTTTTAGTAGATACCCTACGTGAAAACTTATGGATATCATATGGCCTTCGCTCACGGTTTTTGGTAATTCCAATGTTGGGTTCATACCGCCACTATGTGCGGCAGTTATGGTATATTCCTCATTAAAGAGGATAATGAGTATGTTTTGCAGAAAATGCTTAAACCCATATATTTTGTCCATCATATGGCCTTTTGAGGAATTTTTTGCGTCATGGCTTGCCGCAAACGTCATGGGTATAAGCACGCCGTGTTTATGTTTGCCAGAAAAGTCAGCAATGTGATCTATCAAGTCAGCTTCTGTTCTGATGCCTTGAAAATATGAACCCTGTTTTTTGAAATGGCCATATGAGCCAAATACTATTTCACATAGTAGAAGCCGCACCCAATATGCGGACATAAACTCGAAGTCCCGCAAAATATGATGAGCCAAAAATTCGTCTATGGCTTTGCCAATTATGAGCTGGTCCATGACCATTCTCCTTGTGAAAGGTCTAAAGATCTAATGAAGGTTGTGTTTCGCTATTTGTGCCAGAACCATACCGTTAACATGCCATTTTGTCAATTATTCTTTACAAAAATATATACAAGACGTATGCTAGTGAGTAATTATGTATTTATATATAGATACAACAGAACGCGACTCATTCAGTATTGCATTGCTTGATGATAATAAAGTTATAAAAAAAAAGACCGTAAAATCACATCGCAAGCATTCAGAAAAACTGCTTAAATCAATTGAGCAGATGATTTTGGTGTGCAAAAAATCGTTAAAAGATATAAAGGGCATTGCAGTGGTAAAAGGTCCTGGTTCGTTCACGTCTCTTCGTATAGGGATTGCAACTGCCAATGCATTGGCTTATGGATTTGGGATACGGGTGTTAGGAATTGGGGAATCTGCCTCCTCGACAGACCGCCGAGGAGGCGGTTGGGATGAAATAATTAAAAAACTTAATCGCCTAGCAAATAATCAATCAAACAATGTGCGTGTGATTGTTCCTGAATATGGTCAGGAACCACACATCACAGAGCCAAAAAAGTAAAGGAGGGATCTTGTGTGTTTCTTTGTTATTTATTGATGGTAAGCAATGGTAAATTGTTTTATCGCTTTTTACCAGCCCCCTTTCTGTCGCACAGGAGAGGGGGCTTTTTTTGTTTTGGTCTGTGGACAAGTTGTGCAGAAACAGAGTAGTTGCAAGGGTTGCGTTGATGGGTGGTGGTGGTGTATAATGGTAGCACAGTGGTGAAAAGTGGATAAAAGTGGGGATAACTATGTTCATAGGTGAATATCAACATTCAATCGATACCAAAGGGCGCATGGCTGTTCCTGTAAAATTTCGCCACACATTAAAAAAAGGAGCAATAGTGACTAGAGGATTAGATAATTGTTTATTTGTATACACACAACAAGAGTGGAAAAAATTAGTTGAACGGATCTCCGAACTTGGGCTTGCCCAGCAAAAAAGCCGCGCATTTGCGCGATTAATGCTTGCAGGGGCCATGGATGTGCAGCTGGATTCGCAAGGACGCATACTTATTCCCGAATATCTTCGTAGGTTTGCTAAAATTAAAAAAGAAACAATTGTTGCAGGGCTTTACAATCGTTTAGAAATTTGGGATAAATCTGCTTGGCAAAAGTACCAGTCAGCAACTGAAAAAGATAGTGTAAAGATTGCAGAAGAACTTGGGGTATAAAAGCTGTAAGCTATAAGCCATAAGATGTAAGTTGTGGTTTGTAGTTTGGGGCTTCGGGAGACCGAATCCCAACAGAAACAAAAACAAAATAAAATTAAGATTTTTTTTCGGTACTTTAGTATTTTGTTTTTGGGGCTGCATGGCCTCTT
Organism: uncultured Gammaproteobacteria bacterium; assembly: GCA_964407875.1. Lineage (GTDB taxonomy): Bacteria > Patescibacteriota > Patescibacteriia > UBA2169 > UBA2169 > CAYOXH01. The sequence continues at coordinate 5,210 of CAYOXH010000004.1, read as the reverse complement.
TTTGTTACCATGGACAAATCCATACACATTCCAGTAATGATTGATGAGGTTATAGGGGGGTTGAATTTAAAGTCCGGAGATAGTGTTGTTGACGCGACAATCGGCGGCGGGGGCCATGCTTTAGAAATACTCCGCGCAACAGCTCCAGACGGAAAACTGCTTGGCATTGATTGGGACAAACAAGCTATTGCGCGAATCGCAAAATATTTATCAAAAAATAAATCACGCGTTACATTAAAGGCGGGAAATTACAAAGACATAAAAAAAATTGCATATGAATCTGGGATTAGTGAGATTAGCGGGATATTATTGGATCTTGGTTTATCTTGGGATCAACTCAAAGACGGGGATAGAGGATTTAGTTTCTCTTCTCAAGGAGCACTTGATATGAGATTCTCTGACCAGGAAGCGTTAACAGCGGGGGATATTGTTAACACTTGGTCAGAGAATGATTTAGCTCATATATTTAAAACATATGGCGAGGAAAGGCACGCAGCGCGTGCAGCTCAACTAATTATCGCTGCGCGAAAGCGCGCGCCAATCCTTACTGTTTCAGATCTAGTTGATGTGGTTTTGCGCGGGGCCGGAAGGCGTGGCCGGGTTCACCCCGCAACCCGTATCTTCCAGGCCCTGCGCATTACCACTAACCGAGAACTAGAAAATATAGAGCTTGCATTGCCAGAAATGATTTCAATGCTCAAGATTGGCGGCAGAATAGCTGTTATTACGTTTCATTCTTTAGAAGATAGAATCGTAAAAAATTGTTTTAAATCAGAATCCAGAAAAGATAATCCAAGTATAAAGCTGATTAATAAAAAGGTTATTAAACCAAGCCGTGAAGAAGTGCTCGAAAATCCTGCGTCACGCAGCGCTAAGCTAAGGGTTGTCGAGAAGTTGTAGTGACTCGAATGGCATCATTACGACCCGTTGTCATCCCGACCGAGCGTACTCGCGAGCGGAGGGATCCCTTTTTTAAAGGAAGAAAGGGATTCCTCCGCTTCGTTCCACATTGAGTACAATGTGTCACTTCGGTCGGAATGACAGTGGCACGAGCCACTTGCGTCGATAAAATAAAAATTGTTCATGCAATATTCATCTCAAAAGAAAAAATATGCTAGCAATACATGGCACATTATGCTATTGGTGCTTATTTTTGGCGTTGTTGTTTCTAATGTATGGCAAATTAATAATCAAGCAGAAAACAGTTTTACTATTAGAGAGTTAGAGGATAAGAAGCAAGTATTAGAAGAGGAAATTCGTGATATTACTTGGGAGGTTTCTACAGCGCAATCACTTGCCACAGTAACCGAACGAGCGCTTGAGCTTAATTTGACCCAGCCAAACGAAATTGACTTTTTAGAGGTTGGATTATCAACTGTGGCAGTTGTAGAGGAGAATCTAGATATTTCACAGTAATAAATAATACAATAGATGAATATAAATTAGACGGCTTGCTTGTGGCAAGTCGTTATATGTTTAGATGACACATCAACACAAACAAAAATCGAATAGTTTGCAGAGCAGGCGCCTACGAACGCTTGTTGGATTTATTTTTGTATTTGGATTTGTGCTGATATATCGCTTGGCTGATTTACAGATTTATCAAAGCCAGGAACTAAGGGCCTCTGCAGTAAGCCAGCACTCAACAGTGCGAACCTTGCCAGCTGCGCGGGGCAAGATTTTTTATGGCGGAGTTTCGTCTAGCGAAGAATACGCGCTTGCAACAAATCGAGCATTTAAACATGTGTACATTGTTCCCCAAGATATTGAAAATACAGAACAAGCGTTTACGGTATTGTGGCCACTTTTAGAGGAAAATGGAATTGACGAAGAAACCCTGCGACATCGTTTAAGCAAAAAGAACGATATCTACGAGCCCTTGGCAAGCAAGTTAACTGACACAGAACTTGAGCAATTTACTTCATTAAACCTTGCTGGCCTTGGTTGGGAAGACGAAACATGGCGGTATTATCCAGAAGTAGATACCTTATCGCATGTACTTGGGTTTGTTGGCATGCGAGATGGCGAGCGAGTTGGGCAATATGGGTTAGAAGGATACTTTGAAGAGGATTTAAGCGGTGTTAGCGGGATTCTTGAGGGGGACACAGATATTAACGGCCGGCTTATCCAAACAGGGTACCGCAGGAGAATCGATCCACAACAAGGAGTTGATTTGGTTTTAACTGTTGATAGGACAATCCAGGCATTTGCATGCAATAAACTTGTGGAATATGTTGAGGCATTTGAATCAGTAGGAGGAACCATAATAATTGTTGATCCAAATTCGGGCGCAGTTCTTACAATGTGCTCTGTGCCTAGTTTTACGCCAAATACTTATAATGAGGTTGAAGATATTTCTATATATATGAATCCTGCTATTTCAATTGTGTATGAGCCCGGCTCTGTGTTTAAGCCAATAACCATGGCTGCTGCAATTGATAATAATAATGTAACTCCAGAAACAACATATATTGATGAAGGAAAGGTGGAAATAGGAAAATACACAATTCGTAATTCAGACGGAAAAGCGAGTGGGGAAGTAGACATGATAACCCTGCTGAACGAATCACTTAATACTGGAGCTATTTTTGTGCAAAGAGAGATGGGAAAAGATCAATTTCGCGATTATGTTCATAAATTCGGATTTGGACGCACGACTGATATTGAACTAGGAAGCGAGTTATCTGGGGATGTGTCCTCCTTAGACAAAAGAGGTGACATTTTTGCGGCAACAGCATCATATGGACAAGGAATAACCGCAACTCCGCTCCAATTAGTAATGGCTTACGCGGCGCTCGCAAACGAAGGAAAACTTATGCGGCCGTATATTATAAAAGAAACAAGGAACAATGGCAGTATTGCGGTTACTGAACCAGTTGTTGTAGAAGAGCCAATATCTTTGCGCGCTTCAACTATAATAAGCGCTATGATGGTTTCTGTTATTCGGGACGGGCACGCAAAATCCGCAGGAGTTGATGGATATTTTATAGCAGGAAAAACAGGCACTGCCCAAGTGGCAGAAGAAGGGGAATATGGAGAAAGTACGATCCATACGTTTGCTGGGTTTGGACCTATTGATAATCCCGAATTTGCCATGGTAGTAAAGATAGACCGCCCTACATATGGCATATATGCCGCATCAACTGCTGCGCCGGTTTTTGGTGAAATTGCCAAGTTTATGTTACAGTACTTGGAAGTGCCACCTGACGAATAAGAAAGTACAAAGTTCAAAATACAAAGTACAAAGTGGGGAATTAGGATTTTATAAAGTTATGATGTAAATTTTAAATCTTAATTCTTTACCTTGTAGCTTGAACTTTGAACTTTGAACTTTTTATTTATGCGAAGCATAATCATAACAATTTTACACACCCTCACACGACTTGTAATTAAAAAGTACCACCCAAAGATTATTGGCATTACAGGCAGTGTTGGAAAAACCGCTACAAAAGAAGCGGTGTTTAGCGTGCTTTCTAGAAAATTTCGTGTTAGGAAAAACGAAAGCAATTTTAATACAGAAGTAGGGCTTCCGTTAACCGTCTTAGGGGCAAAAGATCAGCCAGGACGTTCGCCATTTAAATGGTTTAGTGTTGTGTTTGGGGGGATTGGTTTGTTATTGTGGAAACACGATTATCCAGAAATGTTGGTTCTAGAAATGGGAGCAGATAAACCAGGTGACATTGCGCAGTTATTAAGCGTGGTTCAGCCAGATGTTGGGGTTATAACCGCGATAACTCCTGTTCATACAGAACAGTTTAATGGTTTAGAAGGAGTTGCAAGAGAAAAAGGAAAATTGTTTAGGGCAATTGCGCGAGTTGGGTGGGTTGTTGTTAATGGCGATGATGAGTTTGTCGAGAAAATTGCATCAACATGCAAAGCGCAAAAAATAAATTACGCTATTAATAAGGTTGAAACTGCAACAGTAAAAGCATCAGAAATTTCTGTAAGCAGGTCCAATAAAGTTGCAACTGGCATTGCTGGGGTATCTTTTAAACTTATGACAAATGGCACAGTAACTCCTGTACTATTAAAAGGAGTGCTTGGAGAGCATCAGGTATACTCTGCCTTGGTTGCCGCAAGTGTAGCGCAGATTTTTGAAGTAAATATGGATGATATCGCAGAAGGCCTGCGCAAAGCGCATAAACAGCCAGGTAGAATGAGAATTATCGAAGGAATAAAGCACACCACTATTATTGATGATACATATAACGCGTCTCCTAAACCTATGGAGTGCGCTATTAAGACCGCCTCTGAACTTGAAACAGATGGCAAGACATTTGCTGTTCTTGGCGACATGCTTGAACTCGGCTCAATTAGCGAAGATGAACATAGCAAAATAGGCAACTTAGTTGCCAAAAGCGGGATTGATGTTTTGATTTGCGTGGGTGAACGGGCTCGCGATATTGCTCGTGGTGCAGAGTCCGCTGGTATGAGTGAGGATAAAGTATTTAGATTTTCTGTGCCAGAGGATGCTGGTTTATTTGTTCAGCGCAGGATTGAGCAAGGCGATTTAATCTTAGTTAAGGGGTCGCGTGGAATTGGTATGGAGAAAGTCGTAAAAGAGATTATGGCTCATCCAGAGAACGCAGGAGAGTTATTAGTGTATTGATTTATAACTTTTTTAACTTCATCCGCGTTCTCAGTTTCCATAAGCTTCATGCGGAGTTCTTTTGCGCATTCCCAGCCAGTTACATAGGTCTTGAAGTGTTTTTTCATGATGTGGAATTTTTTATGAGAAACTAATTCTTCGAATAATTTAGAGTGCTCAACCAATGCCTTGAGTTTTTCTTCCTTGGTTGGTCTGTGATTGTAGAATAACCAAGGATTGCCAAATATGCCTCTTCCAATCATAACTCCATCAAGCCCGGTTTTTTGGGCTTTTTGTTTTGCCTCATCTAAGGACGAAACATCTCCATTGCCAACTATTAGCGTCTTGGACTTTATGCCATCTCGAATACGTATAGCGTCAAGAGCCGCATCCCAATGTGCTGGAACTTTAGACATTTCTTTTCGCGTTCGTAAATGTAAAATCACAGCACTAGGTTCTGCTTCAAGCAGTGCAGCAAGCCATTGGTCAAGTTCATTTTTACTATAACCAATTCGTGTCTTAACTGATATAGGCAGTTTTGGAGCACCAAGTTTGGCTGCGTGAATTAGGTCTTGTGCAAGTTTGTGATCTTTAATTAAAGCCGCGCCACATCCTTGTTTTT
>CAYOXH010000003.1:10771-19250 GCA_964407875.1 uncultured Gammaproteobacteria bacterium | reverse complement strand
AAAAAAATAGTGGCGGGAAGTTGCTAAGAACTTCCCGCCGACCGAACAATTAACTGGGATTCCGCGCCCCAGAAGCATTACTAGCAGCGCCATGCGCACGTACATTCCGTTATGCGCTTGACGAAAATATGCGGCGCGCGGATCACTGTCCACCTCCTCAGCATTAATTTCGTCTAACCGGGGAAGTGGGTGCATGACCACGGCATCTTCGCGCATGCATTCGAGCACGGACCTGCTGATTACGAGCTTGCGACATGCCTGCTTTGCCTGCTCGTATTCGTCGCTCCCTTCGTCAAACCGCTCTTTCTGAATACGAGTTTGGTAAAGGGCGTCTACCTCGCGGGCTACAGTGGGCAAGTCATCTGCTCCTACTTCTTCAAAACGCACTTCATGCCGCCGCAGATAGTCCTTTATATCGTCCTTCATCTGCACCACATGAGGCGCCACAAAGTAGATATACGGATTCTCAAACTTGGCCAGCAGATAACACAGAGAGCGGACGGTCCGCCCGTTAGCCAAGTCCCCGACCAATGCAATGGAGATATTGTCCAACCTCCCGATCTCGCGCTGAATGGTATACATATCCAGCAATGCCTGGGTCGGGTGTTGCCCTGGTCCATCACCTGCGTTGACGATCGGGACATCGCTGACCTTAGAAGCAATTTCAGCAGCACCTTCGGTGCGGTGCCGCATCACGATTACTGAAGGATTGTACCCGCAGAGAATCCTGATGGTGTCTTCTAGGGTCTCGCCCTTAACCGCTGACGAAAAATTCTCAGCATCAGCAGTTCCAGAAACCACCATGCCCAGGTTCTGCGCAGCACGATAGAACGACATGTACGTCCTTGTTGACGGCTCCCAAAAATAGAGAACCATGGCTTCGCCGTCCAGAAATGAGCGAAAGACCCTTCCATCGTGCTTATCATCGAATGCCTCCTGGAAGTGGGTCGCTCTTGCGAAGATTTGTTCGAGCAAACCCACGTCAAACTGCTGGGACTCGATGATATGACGAGGCATTTCAGCTTCCGCGGTTCTTACTGACTCTGGAAACATTTGTACTTGAGTCATCTTGTGACTCTCCCCTCTTTGTTAATGTGCGAAGTTCTCCATAACAGCGCCCCCTACGCTGCTGGATTGCTCCATTTTTTTGGCATAAAAAAATCTCCGAAACAACGGAGATTCTATAACGCCAAATGCGTTCCTCTAGATATATATTTACATCGCTTATATTCGTTTATTTGGTTCATACCCACTAGTATAATACTCCTTTAAAAAATCTTGTCAAATACTTATCAACAGCATGAATATTAGCTAATATTAGCCAATATAGTATACTACTCTTATGGTAGTAATTTTGTACAATATACGTTCAAACCATAATGTTGGCTCAATGTTCCGTACATCAGATGCACTTGGAGTTGAAAAAATGTACCTTTGTGGAATAACCCCAAAGCCGACTGATAGATTTGGGCGCAAGAATTTGGCACTTGGAAAAGTGGCGCTTGGCGCAGAAAATTACGTTCAATGGGAATATTTTAAATCAACAACTAAGCTTTTAGATGAGTTAAAAAAGAAAAAATACACCATACTAGCTATTGAGCAAAACAAAAAGTCAAAACTACTGCATAAAATCAAAATTCCTAAATCCAAAAAAACAAAAACAGCACTTGTTTTTGGAAATGAAGTAAAAGGATTGCCAAAAATCATTCTAAAACAAACTGATAAGATTATCGAAATTCCCATGAAAGGAAAAAAGGAATCTTTAAATGTATCAGTTGCGTTTGGGATTGCAATATTTAAACTTAGTTGATTTTTTTAAAAAATTCAGTACAATATAACTATTATTAATATCATAACTATGGATATACCAATAACAGTTCATCATGACAAAGATGAAAATCAAAACAATGAATCAACCGAACAAAACACAAGCAATGGTGATGGCAATGATAATCATCATGCCGACGAGCATCATGGACACGAACATGAACATAATCATGATGACAAGCAAGGCGGCTTATCCCGAACCTCAATAATTGCTATTGTGGTTATTGTGGTTGCAGTTGCCGTGTACTTTCTTTTCTTGCGACCAACACAACCACTACCTCCAGTTGACGAACAGCAGCCATCTGATGAAATTGTACAAGATGCAATGAGTGATATTGCAACGGAAATGAAAGATGCTTCCCCAAGCGCTGACATCAAAGCAATTACCTTGCAACAAAACTTCTTATCTAATATTGCAGATATTGAATACACAAGTTCTAGCACGCTTGTTGATGTAACTAACAAAGGCGCAAGTGGAACAGTGGGAGCGCAAATAATTGATAGTGTGTATCATTTATTTGCTTCATTTAAAGACCTTCCAGCTCTAGAGGAGGGATTCTTTTATGAGGGTTGGATTGTCCGCAAAGACCCGCTTGATATAGTAAGCACTGGAGCATTAATGAAGCATAATGAAAAAGATGTAAATGCATACCTCTCTAAGACAAATCTACTTGATCATGTCACATATGTTTTGACCTTAGAGCCAGATGATGGGGACCCTGCTCCAGCTAAACATGTCTTAGAAGGTGAAATCACTTCAAACTAATAATAATATGAAAGCTATGCAACTCACAAGCTCCGCATTTGAAAACAATCAAAGCATTCCTACGAAATATACCTGCGATGCCGATGACATTAATCCGCCACTGTTAATTAGTGATGCGCCAAAGGACGCGCAGTCGCTAGTGTTAATTGTTGATGACCCAGATGCGCCAGCTGGTGACTGGGTACATTGGACTTTGTGGAATATCAACCCAACAACAACCGAAATCCCAAAAAATAGCACTCCAGATGGTGCCACAGAAGGCATGACTGACTTTGGTCGTACTGGCTGGGGGGGTCCATGCCCGCATAGTGGAACACATCACTACCAATTCAAACTCTATGCCTTAGACACCATGCTTAACCTCCAAACATCTGCAAAGAAAAAAGAAGTTGAACTTGCAATGGATGGGCATATTTTAGAACAAACACAACTTATTGGATTATACGAACGAAATAATTAATAACAAAAAATATGCATCATACATGTACTGCATGCAAAGGTGTTTCTGAAACACCAAAAACATGCGAAACCGAGGGCTGTTCCTTGAACGGTCAAGACCTTAAGGAATGCGATTGTACAGATAATCAGCATGGAGCAACTTCCGAGGAACATGGCTCTGAAGCAGGCGAATAGAACAGATAATAAGTAAAAAGATTTCTTAAAAAGAGGTCTTTTTATTTTTAAATAAATATAGTAAAGTGCATGTATATGCAAGAATTTATCACACAAAACTCATGGCTTATCTGGCCGTTCTTGGTTTGGACGCTTTATTGGAAAGGACGCGCGCTTTGGATTACAGCACTCAAAAGGCATAAATGGTGGTTTATTGCATTATTAGTGATTAACACACTTGGAATCTTTGAAATTATCTATATCTATTACATTAGCAAACGAAAGTTTAAAGTGACGCGCGTATTTACTCAAATGTTTGTTGGTGCTGGGGCAATTATCGAAAAAGACGGCAAAATTCTTTTAGTAAAAGAGGGCTTTGCTGGGCCTGATAAAGGAAAATGGAATCAACCCGCTGGCTGGGTAGAGGTTGGAGATGACCCTATTGCCGGGGTTAAAATAGAAGTTAAAGAAGAAACCGGCCTAGAGTTTGAACCAACTGCTCTTATTGGCGTTTATTCACTTGTTAGAGATGATATACGGCAACATATGCATAGCACGCCACATGTTGCTAAATTTATGTTTAAAGGAAATGTTACAGGAGGAGAATTAAAAGCAGAGGATGCTGAAGAAATTACAGAACTAAAATATTTTTCTCGTGAAGAAATCGAAAAAATGACCAGCGCCGAACTAAGGGATATTGATATTAAACAAATAGTTAAAGATTATTTTAATGGAAAATCATATCCCCTTGATGCGATTCATCACACTATTGCAAAATAATATGGCAAATAAAGAAATTGAAGTTAGATTTTTAGAAATTGATAAAAAAGCGCTCATAAAAAAACTGCATAAACTAGATGCAAAGGATTTTGGCGAAAACTTACTTGATGAAATTATTTTTGAATCTCGGGAAAAGGATGGACTAGGAAAATTCATACGACTAAGAAAAACTAAAAACAAAATCCAAATCGCATATAAGCACCATACAGCGCATACTGTTGATGGCACCTATGAAATTGAATTCGAAGTAAGCGACTGGGATAAAGCTAAAGCATTTTTAAAAGAAACAAACGCAGGGAAAATGCGTATCCAGCAAAAGAAGCGCCACATCTTTGAACTTGATGACATTACCATTGATATCGACACCTGGCCCCAGGTTCCAACTTATGTTGAGCTCGAAGGCCCGTCAGAAAATACTCTAAAGGACATGGCTCAAAAGCTTGGGCTTAGTTGGAAGTATGCTATTTTCGAAAATGCGCTTCGTGTAATTGAAAAGTATTACAATATTTTCCCTAGAAGTATAAAAAAATATACTTTTGATGATACAAAATAACCATGAAAAAAATAATTTGCCCTAATTTAAATAATTTTGGTATAATACCAAACCATGGAAGAACAAGAACAATTCGCCGAATCAGCGGATAAAAATCAAGAACCACCACAAGAGCGCGGGAGTAATGGACAAGAGCAACAATTAACCAAAAAGCAGCGCAAAGCCCTAAAAAAACAAAAACAGCAAGAAGAGCGCGCTAAAGTCGCGCGAGCCAGAAAAGCCAAAAAATGGCTTGCCTGGCTTATTGTTATTGTTATAATTATTCTTGGTATTTGGTGGCTTGGCTCTCGTTCTGGCTCTTCTGGCTCTGTGGCTAGTGTTCCAGAAACAGAAATAACAAATCAGGATTGGACAAAAGGAAGTTCTAATCCCAGCGTTGAAATTATCGAATATAGTGATTTCCAATGCCCTGCCTGCGCTTCTTTTTTCCCTATTGTAAAACAACTTACTGAAGAATTTGGCGATAGCGTACAGTTCGCGTATAGGCATTATCCTTTGCGCACCATACATGCAAATGCAGAAAAAGGAGCAAGGGCTGCGGAAGCAGCTGGGGTGCAAGGAAATTTTTGGGGAATGCATGATACACTTTTCCAGCGACAAAATGAATGGTCTAACGTACGCAATCCATTTGATTTGTTCTCAAATTACGCCCAGCAACTCGGCTTAGACACTGCGCAGTTTGAAACAGATTATAATTCAAGAGAAGCAAAGGATAAGGTGCGGGCACACGAAGCAGCAGGAAGGCGGCTTGGTGTTAATGGGACACCTACTTTTTTGTTAAATGGAGAACGCATTCCTAATCCAAATGGTGTGCATGAGTTTAGATCTATACTGGTTGGATTAGTGGGTGAACCAAACACACAAGACGAAGAACAGACAGCAACCACAACTCAAGATTCACTTGAACAAGAAGAAGGCGCAGAAATAACAGAATAGCCGCGACCGAAATTAGCAGTGCCAAAGAACGGACCAACAAACAAACGAGTTCGGTCTTTTAAGTTTGTCCTATATTAAAAAATAAAGTATGATATACATGTACTTACCATTATATAAAAATATATGTCTTTACAAGTAGGCACTGCCTTTAGTAAAAATACTGACCCCAAACGCGCGGGCCTTGAAGTTATAGAACAGGCCCTAGAAAAAGCCGGCCTTAAAGCAGAGGAAACCAGCCTTACAGTAATCTTCTCATCTGTCGCAATGAACCAGAAAAAACTGCTACAAGGAGCAAACGAAGCGCTCGGTGGAAAATCAATCATTGGATGCACTACCGCAGGAGAAATTACAGATAACGGCGTGCACGAGGAATCAGTAATTGCCATGGTTATTAAATCAGAAGCAATCACCTTTAGCACGGGCAGTGCAGCTGACGTGAAAAAAGATGCACAAGAAGCTGGTAAAACATTTGCTAAGGAAATTAAAGAAAAAGATCCAAATATCCATGCCATCATGATGATGCCAGATGTGCTTGCGGGCAGTGGGAGCGCAATTGTAGAGGGAGTGCTTTCCGTGGTTGGAGAACACTTTATAATCGTAGGTGGTGCTCCAGGAGATGACTATCTTTTCAAAAAAACCTATCAATACGCTGGCGATAAATTGCTTAATGGAGGCATCACCGGAACAGGACTTTCAGGCGAATTCAGTATGGGAGTTGGTGTTCGTCATGGGTGGATACCAGTTGGCGAAGCCCAAGAGGTAACTAAAGCAGATGGCGCAAAGCTCATTGAGCTAAACGGAGCGCCAGCAGTAAAAATCTATGAAGATTACCTTGGTAAAAGAACAGAGGAGCTAAAAAGCGAACCACTAGCGCGCTTGGCTATTGTATATCCGCTTGGCATAGTAGCTGAAACTGCACAAGGTGAGGAATATTTGATTCGCGACCCTATTACCGTGAATGATGATGGCTCTATTACACTGGCCGCGGAAATCCAAAAAGGAGAAAAAATAAAGCTTATGGTGGGCAGTTCAGAAGAATCCATTGAGGCGGCAAAAGTTTCCGCACAAAAAATGATGCATGACTTAGATGGCAAAAAACCAGAAGCAGTATTTATGTTTAACTGTATTGCCCGTAAAAAACTGTATGGTATTAAAGAAAAGCACGAAGAAGAAATCCAAGCAGTGCAATCCATTATTGGCAAGGATACCCCGCTTCTGGGTTTTTACACGTATGGAGAGCAAGCCCCCTTAGGAGGTGAAATTAAAAATATTAAGCAATGCGATCCCAAATTCCACAATGAAACCATGGTATTATTTGGTATTGCAGAATGATAGACTCCAACATGGGTAGCCAAGAATTAAAACAATTAAAAGCAGAGCAAAAAGAAAACAAAAAAACCATTAAAATGCTCATACAGCGCGATATTCAGTTCCGGGAAATTAATGAACGCTTAGAGGCAATGGACCGCGAAAAAAGCCAATTCATTTCAATTGCAGCTCATCAACTACGCACACCTTTGACAGCTATTAAATGGATTACCCAAATTCTCCAAAAAGACGCTCAAAAAAATCCCCACAATACACAAAAAGAACAAATTAATAAGCTTAATGAAATAGTACAAAAAGTCGTTAACCTAGTAGGAGACATTCTCAATGTCGCCAGAATAGAAGAAGGTAGATTTGGGCTTAAGTATACTAAGGCAAGCTTAGCGCCACTGCTCGAAGATATTCTTAAAATAGCAGAAGTCACTGCACGTGCACGAGAAGTTACTATCAAAAAAAATATCCCGCAAAATTTGTCTGAGTCTGAATTTGACTCGGAAAAATTACGGCTTGCGCTTGCTAATATAATTGATAATGCTATTAAATATACACCAACAAAAGGAGCTGTAACTATTAAAGCCGCGAAAAAGGATTCACAAATCACCATTACAATAAGCGATACCGGTATGGGCATCCCAAAAGAGGATCATGGGCGCTTATTTGACAAATTCTACAGAAGCAATACTGCACTAAAACAAGAAACAGAAGGGACCGGGCTTGGACTATTTATAAGTCACAACATTATAGAAGCGCACAAAGGTACTATTACATTCGATTCAATTAAGGGAAAAGGAACCACCTTTGTTGTCACCTTGCCAATAACAGCACAAAAATGAGTACCAAGAAAAAAATATTACTCATAGAAGATGAGGAGAGCCTTCGCTCGGTTATGAGAATAGCGTTAGAAGAACACGGATTTGAGGTAGTAATCGCAGTTGACGGGGAAGAAGGAATTACCGCTATCCGTAAAAGCGACGCAGACGTAATACTGCTTGACGTTGTTCTGCCAAAAATGGATGGTTTTGATATTCTAAAAACACTCACCCTAAAAGAAAAAAAACAAGCACCAATTATAATATTCTCTGTCTCAACCGAACCGCTTTCACGAAAAAAGCTTCGCGAACTTGGAGTGGTTGACTGGATTATAAAATCAGAAATAAATCCAAATCAAGTCATAGATAAAATTAATCAGTATATAAAGTAACCGTATGCCAGAACAACAAAAAACCATCCTCTTAATAGAAGATGATCAATTTCTTCGTGAGCTAGTTTACAAAGCACTCACCGGCGATCCAGAACTTAAGGAAACCAAGGTGGAAATCGCCACTGCAGGTAATCAAGCAATTGAAAAACTCAAGCAATTAGGGGCCGAGCTCAACTTGATACTGCTTGATATTATTCTTCCTGAAAAAAATGGATATGAAATCCTAACATTTATACAAGAAGATCCTAAACTCAAAACAGTTCCAGTTGTGGTACTCTCAAACCTTGGCCAAGAAGAAAAAATTCAGAAAGCAAAGCAACTCGGCGCAAAGGACTTTATGATTAAGGCACAAACCGATACTGACCAAATTGTAGTTAAAGTAAAGCAATACCTTACTTAGTGCTTACTCGCCACCTTGAACCCAGTACCTGCCGGTATAAGACGGCCAATAATCACATTTTCTTTAAGACCCCTCAGA
>CAYOXH010000003.1:0-10761 GCA_964407875.1 uncultured Gammaproteobacteria bacterium | reverse complement strand
CAACACGTCCAGAAATTGCTGCATCAATTAATACTCGGGCTGTTTCTTGGAATGAAGCAGCTGATAGGAAACTTTCTGTTGAAAGGGATGATTTAGTTACGCCCAAAAGCAGCACATCTCCTTCTGCTTCTTTCTTTTTTGACTTTGCCAAGTCCTTGTTAACTGAATTAAAATTAGCGCGATCAACCACTTCTCCCGGCAAGAAATCGCTATCTCCTGCTTCGTTGATATAAACTCGAGAGAACATTTGCCGCGCGATTATCTCAAGATGCTTGTCGTTTAAATTTTGGCCTTGGCTTGAATAGATATTTTGAATTTCCTTCATAACATAGGCCTTTGCAGCATCCTCTCCTTTGAGTTCGTATAAATCGTGCAAATCAACGCTTCCTTCTGTAAGAACGTCCCCTGGATTAACTAAATCGCCCTCTTGCACTAACATAGAAAATGAACTTGGTATAACATACTCGATCCTGTCTCCCGCGCTAGCAACTACGCGAAGATACTTTTTGGTAATCTTTGCAACACCGTCTATATTCACATTAATCGAATCATCGCCATCTGAAAATAATACATCTCCTTTTTTAACGCGATCTCCGTCTTTAACTTTTGCCGTATCAATACTATGCTCGCTTAAATCATATTTTTCCTCTGTGTCTTGTTCTGATGTAATGGTTATTGTTCTTTGATTATTGTCTTTTACTATGCTTTCAACCTTCCCGCGAATCTCATTTACAATAGCCCCCTTTGGAATCCTGCGAGCTTCAAAAATTTCTTCTACACGAGGCAATCCCTGTGTAATATCCTGGCTTGATGCAACACCTCCAGTATGGAATGTTCTCATTGTAAGCTGCGTACCTGGCTCACCAATTGACTGGGCAGCAATAATACCAGCTGCAACACCAAGTTCAACTGGCTTATTGTACCCAAGATCATATCCATAGCATATTTTACAAATACCCCGGCGCGATTGACAGGTAAGAACAGACCGTATTGTAACTGAGTCCAAATCAATTTCAGCTAATGCTTCTACCTGTTCATGTCTAACCATTTCTCCTTTTTTTACAAGTACTTTGCCTTTTTTGTATTTTATTGTTTCTAATACTGTTCTTCCCCAAACTCTATCTGCAACTCTCTCACCCATTAGTTCGCTATCTTCCCTAGTAACTACAAATCCGGCCGTGTCTCCGCAATCCTCCTCATTAATAATTATATCCTGAGCAACATCAATAAGGCGTCGGGTTAAGTATCCCGCGTTTGCGGTACGCAATGCAGTATCAGTTAAACCCTTGCGCGCGCCGTGTGTGGAAATAAAATACTCAAGCACGTCAAAGCCATCCTTAAAATTTGCTTTTACGGGCAACTCAATAGTTGCGCCAGATGGTGAAGTAACAAGGCCTTTCATGCCCATCATCTGTGTTGTTTGTCCCCATGAACCTCGCGCTCCGGATTCTATCATTGTGTAAATAGGATTAAAGAAACCGTCGCCAAAGGCCTTTTGCGACAATTCAGTAACTTTGTCCTTAGCCCGAACCCAAATCTCAATAACGCGCGCGTGCCGCTCGTCATCAGTAAGCAATCCTTCCTCATATTGCTCGTGAATTTGGTCAACCTCTAACTGCGCTTTTTCTAAAATATCTTTTTTAACTGGAAGATCTGGAAGGTCATCTAATGCCCAGCTCATGCCAGATTTGGTTGCATACTCAAAACCGAGTTGCATCATATCATCTAGCATTTCACTTGTCTTTTCTGATCCATATAAGTAAAAGCACTGGCTAACAATATCTTTTAGCGCCTTTTTTCCTGTTACATTATTCACATATGGAATCTTTTCGGGAACAACTTCATTAAACACAATTCTTCCAACGCTTGTCTCAATTCTATCTGCGCCAATTAAAACATTTACTTTTTGATGCAATCCAACTTCTCCATATTCATACGATAATTTTGCCTCTTGCGGAGAACTGAATACTATTTTGTGAACTTTTGTGCTCTCGTCTACTTGTGTTATATAGTAGCACCCAAAAACAATATCAAGCCCAGGGGTTGCTACTGGCTCGCCAGTAGCTGGCTTAAGAATATTGTGTGAAGAAAGCATAATTTCTGCTGCTTCTTTTTTTGCTTCTTCGGTAAGCGGCAGATGAACAGCCATCTGGTCTCCGTCAAAATCAGCGTTAAAAGCGGCACAAACAAGCGGATGAACATGAATCGCTTTTCCTTCAATAAGTATCGGCTGAAACGCCTGGATACCAAGACGGTGTAGTGTTGGGGCGCGGTTTAAGAACACGTGCGAATCCCGTGTAACTTCTTCTAAAATATCCCAAACCTCTGGATGCCCGGCTTCGATATACCGATTCGCGCTGCGTACATTATGAACAATCTCGCGTTTAATAAGCTGGCTTATAACAAACGGCTTAAAAAGCTCTAATGCCATGGTCTTGGGCAATCCGCATTGATGAAGATGCAGTTTTGGTCCAACAACAATTACACTGCGCCCAGAGTAATCAATACGCTTTCCAAGAAGGTTCTGTCGAAACCTACCCTGTTTTCCTTTAAGCATATCTGCAATGGATTTAAGCACTCTGCGCTGCCCAGTTGATGCGGTAACTGTCTTGCCATGCCTGGCCCCATTATCTATAAGCGCGTCTACTGCTTCTTGGAGCATGCGCTTTTCATTGCGCTGAATAACTTCAGGAGCATTAAGATCCTTAAGGCGCTTTAGGCGATTATTGCGATTAATTACTCTACGATACAAATCATTTAAATCAGAAGTTGCGAAACGGCCACCATCAAGTTGAACCATTGGCCGCAAATCAGGAGGAATAACTGGAATAACAGTAAGAATCATAGATTCTGGCCTTATTCCTACTTTTTGCAAACTCTGGAAAAGCTTAACACGACGAGTGAGTTTTTTTCGCTTGCCTCCTTTTGTCTTTTTAAACTCTTGGTCTAATTTTTTAATTTCTGATCCAATATTAATTTTAGAAAGCAGGTCTCGAATCGCCTCTGCGCCAATACTTGCTTCAAAAATATGCCCATACTTGAGCGAAAAATCATGATACACGCTTTCAGAAATAATCTGCAGTGGAGCTAAGCTAATAAGTTCACGCTTTGCCAAATCAAACGCATTCTCAAGTTGCTCTTTTTTTTCATCACGCAAATTAGAAAGCTTTACTTTTTCGTCGCCAAGTTGCTTTGAAAGTTTATCTCCCGAAATTCCTGTAGATGCTAATTCTTTATTTTTTTGGGCCACTGCTTGCTCGTATTCCTTTTCTAATGAAGATTCCTTGTTTTTAAATTCTTGTTTAACTTGGTCAATTATTCCGTTTTTCTTTTCTTCGTCTACAGAAGTAATAATAAAATTTGCAAAATATACTACTTTTTCTAAATCTTGAACCGAAAGATCAAGCACTAAACCAATCTTAGAAGGCACGCCTCGCAAAAACCATATATGGCTTACTGGCGCTGCTAAATCAATGTGCCCCATACGCTCACGCCTTACTAACGCGCGCGTTACTTCAACACCACACTTATCACACACAATTCCTTTGTATCGAATGCGCTTATACTTGCCGCAATAGCATTCCCAATCCTTAGTTGGCCCAAAAATGCGCTCATCAAAAAGGCCGTCTTTTTCTGGCTTTTGAGTACGATAATTAATGGTCTCTGGTTTGGATATCTCTCCATGAGACCATCTGTGTATATCATCTGGGGATGCAAGCCGAAGCCGAATCGAATCAAAGTCCACCACATTTGTTGGCGTAGAATGCGTAGTTAGTGTTTTAGTTGATGAAGGAGTAGACATATTATATTGAATTTCTTACTGGCCTATAACTTTGATTTTCTGTTTCCTCTTCTTTTACTGCAATTTTGCCGCCTTTTAATAATTCAACATCCAAGCAAAGTCCCTTTAATTCGCGGGTCAATACATTAAATGATTCTGGCACATTGCGCTTTTCAATTCGTTCGCCCTTAATAATCGCTTCATAGGCCTTTGAGCGACCAGGAACGTCATCTGATTTAATGGTGAGGATTTCTTGGAGCGTGTGCGCAACACCATAGGCCTCAAGCGCCCAAACCTCCATCTCGCCAAAACGCTGGCCTCCGAACTGCGCTTTTCCTCCTAATGGCTGCTGAGTGACCAAAGAATACGGGCCAATAGAGCGCTGGTGGATTTTGTCCTCAACAAGATGATTAAGTTTAAGCATGTAAATATATCCAACTGTTGATTTTTGATCAAACTGCCTTCCTGTTTTTCCATCAAATAACTGAATTTTTCCATCCTCTGGATATTTTGCTTTTTTTAGCTCCCCTCGAATCACAGAATCTGGAACACCATCAAGCGCAGGGCTTGCGACCTTGTATCCCAATTTATTAGCTGCCAGGCCAAGATGCGTCTCTAATATCTGGCCTAGATTCATTCGCGATGCAACACCAAGCGGATTAAGGATGATGTCCATTGGGCGCCCATATTCGTCAAACGGCATGTCTTCAACAGGAACAATTTTCGAAATAACGCCTTTGTTGCCATGCCTACCTGCCATTTTGTCTCCTACTTGAACTTTTCGCAAAGAAGCAACTGAAATCTGGATGGTCTTAATAACCCCACTAGAAAGCTTATCTCCATTCTCTCGAGAAAATATCTTAACATCAACCACTTTACCGTGCTCGCCATGTTCAAGATATAAGGAACTATCGCGCACGTCTTTTGCCTTTTCTCCAAAAATAGCGCGTAAAAGTTTTTCTTCTGCAGTAAGTTCTGCCTCGCCCTTTGGGGTAATTTTCCCAACCAAAATATCTCCAGAAGAAATCTCTGCGCCTATCCTAACAACACCCTCCATATCAAGATCCTTGAGTTTGTCTTCGCCAACATTAGGAATATCGCGCGTAATTATCTCTGGGCCGAGCTTGGTATCCCTTACATCAATAGTATAATCATCAATATGGATAGATGTGTACCTGTCATCTTGCACAAGACGTTCAGAAATAAGAATTGCGTCTTCATAGTTTCCTCCCTCCCAAGAAAGAAACGCAACTAATACGTTTTGCCCAAGCGCTAACTCGCCTTTATCTGTTGCCGCGCCATCTGCAATCACTTCTCCTGCCTTAACTTTATCTCCTTTGTCCACAATTGGCTTTTGGTTCATTGATGTCGACGCATTAGAGCGGACAAACTTGCCAAGCCGATATTCTTTAATCTCATCTTTGTGCTTAATGCTAATTTTATTGGATTGCACGCCAATAACCTTGCCATCATTTTCCGAAAGTATTACCTGTCCAGAATCCATAGCAGCTCTGCTTTCTACGCCAGTCCCAACAATGGGCGATTCAGGACGAACAACCGCTATTGCCTGGCGTTGCATGTTAGTGCCCATTAAAGCCCTAACTGCGTCATCATGCTCAAGAAAAGGAATTAAAGAAGTGGCAACACTCACAATCTGCTTTGACGAAATATCCATATACTGAACATTTGTATTTGATACAAACATTGGCTCACCCTTTGCCCGCGCCTCTACTTTCTCGCTTTCAAAATAACCATCCTTATCAATAGGAGTTGTAGCTGCGGTGGTAACACTTTGGCTTTCCTCAAGAGCAGTAAGATACACAATTTCATCTGTTACGCGCGGTTTTCCAGATTTTTCATCTTTAGCTATTTTTCGATATGGAGTTTCTAAAAAACCAAACTGATTGATTCGCGCATATGACGCAAGATGCCCCACTAAACCAATATTAGGCCCTTCTGGGGTGGCAATCGGGCAAATTCTTCCGTAGTGAGTTCTGTGCACATCCCGAACATCAAACCCAGCGCGTTCACGCGATAATCCCCCTGGTCCCATAGCGCTCAAGCGGCGCTTGTGTTCTAGTTCTGCTAATGGATTTGTTTGATCCATAAACTGCGAGAGTTGGCTTGACATAAAAAATTCTTTTATAGAGCCAATTACCGGACGCGCGTTTATAAGCTGGTTTGGAGTAATAGTATTAATATCTAAAGTGGACATTCTATCCTTTATAATTCGCTCCATTCGAGCCAATCCAACACGAAGCTTGTTTTGAACCAGTTCGCCTACTGTGCGCACACGTCGGTTGGATAAATGATCAATATCATCAGCGCTCTCTTGTGTCTTATGTAAACGCATAATTTCGCGCATTACCAAAATAATATCTTCTCTGCGCAAAACGCGGTTCTTTTTAGTGTTTGGAATATCAAGCCCAAAACGCTGATTTATTTTATATCTGCCAACTTTGCTAAAATCATATCTGTCAAAATTAAAAAACATCGCATAAATCAACTGCTTGGCATTGCTTGCTGTTGCAAGATCCCCTGGCCTAATGCGCTTGTACACCTCTTTAAGCCCCTCGTCTTCGCTATGCGCAACATCGCGCTTAAGGGTCTCTTCTATCATGGAACGCTCTTCATCTGAAAGATCGGTAAAAAGCTGCCAAATTTCTTCGTCAGTCCCATACCCAAATGTGCGCAAAAGCGAAGTGATTGCAACTTTACGCTTTCTATCTATTTTAACCCAAATAGCTCCATTGGTATCTGTTTCCAATTCAAGCCATGCTCCTCTGTTTGGAATTACTTTTGCTCCGTAATGGCGCTTATTGCGGGTTGTTTCTGAAGTAAAAAATACACCAGCGCTTCTGATAAGCTGGGAAACAATTACACGCTCAATGCCGTTGATAATAAATGTTCCGCGCGGCGTCATTATTGGGAAATCACCAAGGTATATTTCCTGTTCTTTAATTTCATTGGTACGCTTATTCACCAGTTTAGCGCGCACGCGGATTGCTGCTTCATAAGTTACGTTCTTTTCTCGCGCAGTGTTCTCGTCAAATTTTATCTCATCAAGAAAATAATCTTCAAAATAAAGCTCAAGATCCCGTCCTATGAAATCACGAATTGGCGAAACCTCATCAAAGAGTTCGCGAAGCCCTTCTTTTAAAAACCAATTATAAGAATCTTTTTGGGATTCTATAAGATCTGGCAAAGGAACTGCCTCATGGATGCTGGTAAAAAACTTTCTATCTGTTTTCGGAATAAACCGAACAGGTTCTGTTGATAAAAAGGATAAATTAGATGTAGTATCATCCGCCATAATCCAAATAAAAAATGACAAAAATCTCCCTGTATCCAATTAAAATACAGGGGTTTTATTACTAAAACTCAAAATTTTTAGAGAAACAATAAATGTGTTTCACAAAAGTCGAGGAACAATGATGCATGATAAATAATATTGTATCCAATTTGCAAGGACTTGTCAACTAAAAACCACCTATTTTAGTAGAAATAAGCAAGATATAATAAAACTCTTTTGATTTTCGAGTGATATATGATTATTGTGCTATTTTAGCTAATTATAGCAAAAAATAACATGCACTCACTTAATATCCAAACTCAATATAACGAAAACTTATCTTACGCCAAAAGTAAGATAACTGTCAAATATGCTTAAATTGTGGATAAGTATCTCGCGGTTAACTTATGTCTTCTTTTTGTTCTGCCAAACCTGCCAAAGTTCTGGTTTTTTCCAAAAGGTTATGACCGAAACCATTATAAAAATTACATAAATAGCAACCGAGACCGTGCTATGAGCAGCAACCCCTGCCCCTAAAAAACTGGTTGCAATTTTTCCTGGAATTTTTCCAATTACAACCATCCAAAGAAACGTCCTAAATCTAATTGAATTTGAAAGACCAATAAAATAAACCAAAAAATCATCCGGCGGCCCAGGTAATAATAGAAGCATAAACACAATATATTTCCCTTTTGCCATAATCTCATCAAAACCAATAAGTTTTTTCTCTTTGACAAATAGATTAACAAAACCGCGTCCAAAAAATCTCGAAAACCAAAAAACAATTACAGCACCAACAATCCAGCCAACATAATTATATACAAACCCCATCCATGGCCCAAAAATATATCCGCCGGCAAAATTAATAATAAAATTATTCAATGGAGCAACAGCAACCTGCGCAACCTGAAGAAGGAACAGTGCCACAGGCGCGTATATCCCATATCCAAGCACCCAAGCACGAACCGCATCCGGAGATGTGAAGACCGCTTTTAAAAGATCTCCAAAATAAAAAATCAAAGAAACAAAAAAAATAACCACCACTAGGTATATAATGGTTTTAAATTTATGTTTTTTGATATGTTGTATACGAAGCCAAGACATAAAAAAAGATACAAGAAACAAGATACAAGGTACAAACAAGATACAAATTCAAAATTCAAAAATCAAAGAAATCTTTTTTTAATTTGTATCTTTGAATTTGTTTGTTTCTTGTATCTTTATAATCATCCACCCAAAAGTTCTTGAACGACACGGGTATCGTTCCACGGAATCATCTTACCTCTTTTAACAGCCATTTTTTGTTCAGAGCCCTTCCCAAGAAGAAGTATGACATCATTTTTCTTCGCAATCTCAAGCGCTTTTGCAATTGCCTCTTTGCGGTCCACGACTCGCCACCAGTTTTTGTTTTCTTCCCACCCTTGGACAGAATCAATCCCTGGCACAATATCTTCAATCAATGTTTTAGGATCATCGTCATATGGATCATCTGTAGTCAGGATAATGTAATCTGACATACTAGCCGCAATTTTGCCCATTAAAGATCTTTTTGCTTTATCGCGCCCTCCGCCAGTTACACCAAATACAGTAATTATTTTTTGCGCTTGCTCCATTGCTTGGGCTGTTTCTAAAATTGCGGTAAATGATTTCGGCTCATGAGCATAATCAACAATTATTATAAGCCCTTTTTTGTTCTTTATAATTTCTGCCCGCCCTGGCAGTGATTCTATTTTCTCTAATGCTTGCTCGCACGTAGAAATTGAAATTCCAAGAGACCGGGCAACAGCAGTTGCAAGCAAAGCGTTCTGCGCCATAAAAACTCCATATAGATGAAGATGGATATAGTGATCTTCAACCGAAAGAATTGTACCGTCCTCCACCTGCTTTATCTCATCTGCGCACAAATATCTTTCTTTTCCTTCGTCTTTTGGCGCTGTTTCGCATAAGTGATTAACCAGCCATTTTTCATCGGCTTTATGCCGCAAAAACTTCTGCGCTTCTTTGTCTACCTGATTCACAACAATAACTTTTTTTATTGTTTCACCTTTAAATATTTTACGACGAGATTTATAAATATTTTTAAAAATAAGTTCCTTTGCCCTCCTGTATTCTGCGTACGAACTATGGGCTTCTATATGCTCTGGACCTAGGTTAGTAAATACCACAACATCAAACGCAATTCCCCATTGCCTGTGCTGTACAATTCCCTCGCTAGTTACTTCTATAACAAGGTGCGTGCACCCAGAGCGCGCCATCTTGCGCAACAATTTTTGCAAGGCAAGACGGCCAAGCATTCCTTGTTTAAGCTTATTTGCCCATTCTTTATCACCTACCTTAAAAAAAATAGTATTAGTTGAACCAACCTTGTGCCCTGCTTCTTCGAGAATCCTTGTTATCATAACAACTGTGCTGGATTTTCCTTTTGTGCCTGTAACTCCAATAACCACCATCTTGCGCGTTGGAAACCAATATATAATATTCGCAAGAATTGCCAGTAATTTGTGGTATGCAAGCAGAACTGACTTAGGAATTATTTTTTTTATTAGATCTTTTATCATGATTACATATTATGCTTTGCCTGACTCTAGAAATTCCGCAACTTTTTGTATATCATCTGGATTGCCAAAATCCATCCAATAATCAAGCATTTTTCGTGACTTTACCTTGCCAAGTTTCGCAAGAGAAGAGATGGCATCCGTGAGCTCGTATTCACCTCGTTCTGATTTTTCAACTTTTTCCAGTGCTTCAAAAATTTCAGAGGTAAACTTATAGCATCCAACCGAAATCCAGTTCGAAATAAACTGCTTTGGCTTTTCAACAAAATCTTTTACAAGTTCACCCTCAACAATAGGAACACCATAGTTTTCTGGATGCTTGTGGTGCAAAATACTAACATACTGAAATTCATCATCAAGTGATTTCAATGCAGCAAGATCCTTTGAACTGTAAAGATTGTCCCCATAAAAACAAACAAATTGTTCTCCTTGGAGCGCATCCTTCGCAGCCAAAACCGGAATTGCGGTACCGTATTTTTCCTCCCCCATTACTTCAAACTGGTTAACTAAAGTAATATTAAATTCGTGCTTAACGCTTTCAACGAATTCTTGCATTTTTTCGAAATAATGTCCGCCAACTAAAATTATTTCTTTGTATCCTGCAAGATTCGCATTATTTAACACATGCCAAAGAAACGGCTTTCCATTAACCTCAATCAAATGCTTTGGTTTATCAGTGGCAAGTTCGCGCATGCGAGTCCCTTTGCCGGCTGCTAATATAGCTATTTTATTGATCATACTAATCTTCGAAACTTTCTTAATAACTTATACAAAGTATACCACCCATTCTTGTAAATTAAATCAAATGAGTGTGGATAGCAGATAAGTTCGCCTCCGAACCCTTGCTTAAATCTGCTTATTCCTTTCCATGATTCTTTATATGCAGCATGCTCTTCATCTTCCGGATTTACGCCATAAAAATCATAATATTTAAGTCCTTTGGACTTTGCATCTTGGATTACATTCCACTGTAAAAGATGGGACCCCATAAGTTCACGATTTTCATTTGATGAAGCACCGTGCGCATACGTTGCTGTATCACCAAAATACAAAATAATATTGCTTGATAAAACTTTTCCATCACATTCCGCGTTCCATATCTTAATAAAGCCACCAGGCAATGAGTCAAACAT
>CAYOXH010000002.1:0-19838 GCA_964407875.1 uncultured Gammaproteobacteria bacterium | reverse complement strand
TGCAATATTATTGTTTGTTGCAGCGACCCTATTTGTTTTTATTTTTGATGGTTCGCATAATCTTCGCACAGAGTATAATTGGATTCGATATTTTACAGCTTTTGCCCTTTTAGTTGCAGGCAGCTCTATTATTATTGGCGCAAATATATCAGATATATTTAAAAAAAAGTGGCCATGGTTTTTACTGGGGTCATTTTTTATATTTGCGGCATTTGATGAATTATTTGAGGTTCATGAATTATTAGGCAGAATTATTGAAACACAATGGAACGTGCCGCATGTGTTTACAGATTTTATTACCCTATTATATGCGGCAGTTGGCGTTGGTGTTGTTTTTATATTTAATGGAACTAAAAAGCTATTATGCTTAATTCCTAAAACAGCGCTTAAAATTTTTACTGCGGCAGTTATAATATTTTTTGTTGTAATGATTTTTGATACTGTTGATGTGATTTTTGAAAGTATTATAAAAAATATATTTGTAATAGTAGGCAGTAATGATAAGTTTATTTTTTCTGATTTTTGGATTATTCTTCATGACCCAACAGAGCTTTTTAATTTTATAGAAGAAATTTTTGAATATTTGGCAGCCTTGCTATTTATGGTTTTTGGTTTAGTTTTTTTCTTTTCAAATTTTTGGCAACAAAACACAAAAAGTCCTAAATATTTTAGAATAATTTATGTTTCATTTTTAGTTGAGATAATATTATGCGGTTTTATTTTGATATATTTATTTCCTCCTACAACCAGTACTCCTATTGCAACAAACACTTGGCAAGTAGAAAGAGTGTTGGGCCCAGAAGATGGAACACGTCATTCTGATGATGTTGAATGGCACAAAAACTGGGGTGCTGTGGTTGCAAACGAATGGGGGCCTAATATTATTCAAGCCAAAGATAGTGGAGAGATTATTGTAATGCGCGATTCTCTTTTTTTGGACTTAGACAGCATTGCTGTGTCAGATGATTTGTTGTGGGTTTCTGATGGCAAGCGCCACGCTATTTATAAGCACACAAAAAAGGATGGATGGAAAATTTTTTACGAAGATCACTTGGTAATTCCAGAACCAGAGGCATTATTTGTAACTGATGATTTTGTATATGTTGTTGACGAGAGTATTGCTGCTGTTTTTACCATTAATAAAGATACGCTTGAAACCGTTCAGCTGGAATTTCCGGATGAAGTTCTTATTGGTCCAGAAGGTATTGTTGTTACGGGCGATAACAATGTTTTAATAACTGACGACATAACAGGAAAAATTTGGCAGTATAAAGATGCACAATATTCTGAGTGGGGTTCTGGTAATCATTTAGAGCCAGAGGCAATCCATGAATCAATTGATGGAAGTATTTGGGTTTCGGATAATCGTAGCAGAACAATCACGCACTATACTGCAAGCGGTGAGATAATTGAAGAAATTAAGTTTGCTTTTAATTACGAGGATATCCAAGGAATAACTACTGATAACAATGGCAATGTTTTTGTAGTTACTTCAGATGGATATGGGGGCGGCGCAGCTATGCCGAGTTATGTGTGGAAATTATCTAAAGTCAATTAATAGAGTATGTTATCTAAGCCAGCAATAAAAAGATTTATTTTTATATTCCCTTTAATTTTTATTATATTTTTTATATTAATAAGAATTATATTTTTTGATGTATATAAAATAATTATTTACGAAGACAATATTATTGAATATTCGCAGGGTCTTGTTTATTTACTTTCATCCTTACTTGCTTTTTTTATTGCATATAATTTTTTAAAGAAAAAAAAGTACATACTCTTTTCTGTATATTTTATATTTTCGTTTTTTTTCTTTTTTATTGCAGGAGAAGAGATAAGCTGGGGACAGAGAATTTTAAATTTAGAGATTTCAGATTTTTTTGCAACGCGAAACACGCAACACGAATTAACTATTCACAATTTAGGAACTATTCAGTATTATCTACATAGAATATATTTTACAGTTGGTTTTTTTGGAGCTTTTCTTTGGTTTTTTTTACTTTTATTAATTCCTAAAAAAATAATCAGAACACATCGCGCTGTTATGGATTTTTTTATTCCAGGTCGATTGCTAATGCTGTATTTTTTGCCAGTTGCGATTGTATATTCCTCATTTTTGTTTAGGGGAACAGTATTAAGCATTGAACAGTATATTGTTTCTTTCGACCAAGAGCCAGCGGAATTATTATTAGCTATTGGATTTTTGTTATTCTTGATAATTAATAAATACAAACAAGAACAGTTTTTATTAAAGAAAGGTTGATTTTTTGTTGGTTTTTAAGTATTCTTGCGAAGCAAGGTGGGATGCCGGAGCGGTTGAACGGGGCGCTCTCGAAAAGCGTTAGGGCCGCAAGGTCCTCGGGGGTTCGCCCGGTATGCACCGGGCGCCCAGTGAATACTGGGCGAATCATTTTTATATATGTGCTATGTATATATTTTGCTAAGTTTAAAAGATAAGCGATTTTATATTGGATCAACTGGTGATTTAATACAAAGAGAAAAAGATCATGATAATGGAAAGGTTAAATCAACATGCCACCGTAGACCATTAAAGCTTATTTGCTATGAGTGCTATCCAACAAAAAAAGAGGCATTACGCAGAGAAAAATATTTGAAAAGTAACGATGATCGAAAAGAAATAAGAATTCGTTTATCTATAACGTTAAGTAAGTATCTTGGTTAACATGGAGAGGTGCCAGAGTGGTCCCTCCTACGCTTGTGGGTACACAAGCTTCCACCGTCGCTAAAGCTATGGTGGACAGGTCGGCGGGCAGGCGAATGGGATAATTTAATTCAAATATGGAGAGGTGTCTGAGTGGTTGAAGGAGCCGCTCTCGAAAAGCGGTAGGGCAGCAATGTCCTCGTGGGTTCGAATCCCACCCTCTCCGCCAATATATTATGAAATTACAAGAAGAAGCTAAATTATCTGATTTTACTACTATCAAACTCGGCGGCACAGCGGAGAAGTTTTGTGATTGCGCAACTTCGGAAGAAATAACAAAGGCCTTACAACACGCAAAAGAGCATAATTTGAAGGTTTGTATTTTGGGTGGCGGAAGCAATACTATTTTTCATGATAGCGGATTCAAGGGCTTGGTTATTAGAATCAACATAAAAGGTGTTGAATTTAACCAAAGCGGGGATGCGGTAATTGCAGCAGTAGCTGCTGGCGAGGATTGGGATGAATTTGTAGCTCAATGCGCGCGCAAAGGTTTGGCTGGTGTTGAAGCGCTTTCTGGAATCCCAGGGCTTGTTGGGGCCGCGCCAATTCAAAATGTTGGCGCATATGGCCAGGAAGTGAGCGACACCATTTCAAAGGTTATAGCAATAGACCGCGAGTCATTAAAAGAAGTTGAATTCACAAACGAAGAGTGCGTGTTTGGATATCGCACTAGTAGATTTAAAAAAGCAGATAAAGATAGATTTATTATTACAAGTGTTGAGTTTCGCTTGATACGAGATGGCGCGCCAATAATCCGCTATCCAGAACTGCAAAAAAAAGTTGCAGAAAAGTTTGGCGATGATATCGGCGTTGGCAGGCCAGCGCTTAGGGCAGTGCGTGAGATTGTCTTGGGCTTGCGGCGTTCAAAATCCATGGTACTAGACGAGCATGATCCAAACTCCCAGTCATGTGGCTCGTTCTTCACAAACCCAATTCTTTCACCAGATGAGTTTCGCTTGCTTGAGCAAAGATTTAGGTCCACAGGAGGAGAAGGTGAGATTCCAACGTTTCGTGCTGGTGGAGATGATGTAAAAGTTCCTGCTGCATGGTTAATTGAACAAGCAGAGTTTGAAAAGGGCCACAAGCATAAAGGCGCTGCAATTTCTGAAAAGCACACTTTGGCTCTTGTCAATAAAGGAGGAAACACTAAGGATCTTCTTGAGTTGGCTGAATTAATCCAAAAAAAGGTTTTAAGGAAATTTGGAGTTGAACTGGAGCGTGAGCCAATTGTTGTTGAGTAGATTGTTTAATAAATCAGAATAACGTGGTTAGTTTTTGTCTAAATACTTCTGGAGAAAACTTTTGTTTTGCAAATTTGTAATTGTTTTGTCCTAATTCGCGCATCCAATCTGGCTTGCGGGCAAGGTTAATTATTGTTTGAGAAAGTATTTCCGCATTACCTGACTTTACTAAAATACCATTTTTGTTTTGCTTGATAAATTCATGGTTAGCTAGCTTGTCAGTTGCAATTATTGCCTTGCCAAAACTCATAGCTTGTATTAACGACAATGGCGATGGCTGATTATTATTGTTTAGCCAGATATAGATATGGCCTTGGGCGCACCATGTATGTGCTTGCGACGGCGCAATTTGAATTCTGTCTTTTAACCCTATTTCAGATGCAAGCCATTCAATACGATTTTTTTCTATAATTTCACCGCCTATAATAAGTTTAATGTTGCCTAATATATCATGCGCCATGGCAATGCCCCTTAAAAGCGTGCCCATTCCATCTTCAATAGAAAGCGATCCATCACAACACAACACCAGAGAATCATATATTTTATTTTGGGATTGGCCAAAGGAGCAAATGGGGTATATTAGTTGTATCTTTTGGTTTGAAATTCCAATGCGCAGATACTTTGCTTCTATGGATTGGTTTGGTGTAATAATTTTATCCGCAAATACAGATACTTGTTTTGCTAAAAAATTGTACCTTGGATTACTCCCAAGCCAAATTACTTTATATAAAAAAATACGTAGAATTGGAGATAGAAAAATTTGAGGAATTGGACCTATTAGAATTATTGTCCTTTTTTCAACTTCTGTTGGAATATTTTTTAGTACCTCTAGTATCCAAGGATTGTTTGTTTTTCCGATAATAGATAATTTCATAAACGTTTTAGTTGCTATCCCCAGACCCTTGTATGACATTAGAAGTTGCTTTTGTCATTAGTATGAATAATACGTATACCATAACACCAATTGGAACCAAAATTAATATATGCAATCCAGATAAAATATACAACACAAATCCCATAACTAGGCCTCCTATAACTGTTTTATTAAATACTGTAAACGAAAGAGAGAACTTTGTTGTTTTCCAGACCTTTACAAAAGCAGCAACAGCAATCAATAATTCCGCGAGCACAGTAACCGCGGCAGCGGCATAATAGCTGTATGTTGGAATATATATAATATACAGAACAATTGCTAGGGCAGCCGCAAATGCATAGTATTTTATCATTGTTTTTTGCTTGTTTATTGCGACAATGGTATGCGTAAACAAACTCCCAAGGAAAATTATTCCTGTAGCAATAATTAAAATTCGCAGAACCTGTATAGATGGCTCATAGTCCTTGCCCGCGACAAGCATAATAATTGGTTCTGCAAGAATAAGAGTTCCAATTACCAAAGGAATAGTAAACAAGGATAACGCATCCCATGATTTTTGCATTAACGCGTTAAATTTTTCTCTATTTTTTTGTGCAAAACTATGAGTTAAATGAGGCAGAACTAAACCCATAAACAAAATCGGCAAAGTAATTAAGACCTCAAGAATCTTATATGATGCGCCATAGATGCCAACATCCTCATATGGCCGCATTAAGGAGAGAATAATAGCGTCTCCTTTAAAATAGATGGTTGTAAATATTACAGATAAAGCAACTGGCCATGTTTTTTTAAGGATTCTTTTCCATATTTCTAAATCTATGCTTAGCTTCAGTTCAATGGCTTGTGATGTATACCTAAGCAATACCCAAAACTGCACAACAGAACTTAACATTACTGCAATTATTAATTCAATAAACGAAAATTTAAACGCCACAGCAATTACTACCGCAAGAAGCAGGGCAACTTTGCCAAGCAAATCAGCAATTGCAACCTTGCCTGCTTGAAGTTCTTTTTGAAAATAACTTGCTAAAACTTGGAACAAAGAAAAAGTAAAAAAGATAACTGAAGAAATAAGTATTGCGTTTTTAACCATTGGCTCATATGGGAAAGCAAGCAAAATTACTGGTAGCAAGAGCACAAGAACTACATTGATAATCAGGCGCAAAGTAAAGATACTTGAGATAGTTCTTGAAACATTAGCTCCGGGAGTAGAAATATCTTGCGTAGTAGTTAAGTTAAGCCCAAGATCAACAAATGTTCCAAAGAGAAGTATAAACGCAATTACTGTTGTGTATCTGCCATAGTCATCAGGACTTAGGTATCGTAAAAGTAGCGCAATGGATAAAACCCCAAATGCGGTTGAAAGAATTTTGCCAACCACAAGCCATGTTGTGTTTTTTGCAATTTGTTTAGACAAGGACATATATGAACCATATCGAATACCTTGACTTTTGTCTATACCTATGCTATACTTATGTTAGTTACGTTTCCACCAGACACTTCTTATCCCAAGAAGTGTCTTTTTGTGTGTATTATTCTTTATTAGGTGTACAACTAAGGGTTTAATAACACAAATCTTAATATATTACCGCGGAAAGAATATATTAGGAAAAGGAAATAATTCATCTAAATATAGTGCCAAGGTTAAGGCATAAAACAAATATAAAAAGATGAAGAAAAATAAAAAAGAGAGTTTCTGAAATAGAGGGTACTTTAAAAAATTAAAATATAATTAACTAAATCTATATGTTATGGCGTTTATTAAAAAAAGCCAGCCAGAGGCTGGTCAGCCATTGGCTGAAACAGAAAATGCATTCATTGACACGTCATAGAAATGCCAGCCAAAGGCTGGTCAGCCGTTGGCTGAAAACGCATATTAAAATACGCTCCCCAAGTTGGGGGCGTATTTTGTTGCTGCTGTGTTTAAGTTTATTGGTTTTGCAAAACTTGTATCTGGTTCTGAAGTACTCGAAGGTCTTTTTTAACTCCTCGATATTGCAGAAAACTTGTTAGAACGCCTATTAGGACTATTGTTATAATTACAGAAATCAATAGCATTGGAAAACGATAGTGATTTCGATTTTGTTTTTTGGATGCCATAATTCTATTTTTATTTGGTCTGCTTACACGTATAGTATACCATATGTTGATGAAATATCCAATTTTTATTTAACTTTTCCCCATTGTTCTTGTATTTCTTTTGGCGCGAGAAAATCTTTCATCACCTCTTTAAAAATAGTTTCTTTTGTATCCTGCGTCCACAGCTTATCTGGGCCGCCACCGCTCTTATCTAAAGACCATTTTCGATAAATATCACGTGTTTGGTTTAAAGGAATGCTGACCAAAACAATATCTTCCACAGCGTCTTCTTCTGCTAGTTTACTTTTTGCTCGCTCAATCTGCTGACTTTTTTGTCTTAATTTGTGTTGGCTTGGGTTTGTAGTAAATTGAATTCCAATGTCTCCTGATTGATCATTTTCATCAACACCAACTCCACGGGTATGTTTTTTCCTGTGGATTATGAAGTCAACTTTTTGCTCAACATCTTGAAACACGTCTGCTTCTATTAATCTGAAATTCACATCACTATCATAGGTGAGTTTTTTTAAAAAGTTCTTTACCATTTTTTCCGCAATAATCCCAGTTGGATCATATCCTTTTTCTGCGTCTGCCTTAATTCTTCCATATGTTTCTCGTTTAAATTTGTCTGTTTTTTGGTTTGATATTTCATCAATAATTATCTGTTCATCAAGTTTAGATTGTATTCTATTTTTAGCTGATTCAATAATATATCTTTTTCTAATGTTTCTAGGAATAGTTTCTGGATCTAAATAATATTCAATGCCCCAATCTCCATCTGTCATAATCTCACCAACAGAAATCGGCTCCATTCCTTTTTCAACTTGATAAAATTTTTCAGTGCCTTGATTGTACATTATAAGAACTTGTCCTTCTTTTCTTTCTGCAGTAGTTTCGGGATTATCAAGATCTGCAATTTCTTGTTTCAAGCTTTGCATTAGTTCTTGTTTGTTTTTTTGTATATCAAAAATTGCGCTTTGCGCTCGTGGGCTTGATCCACTATCTCGCGCTACACGCTTGGTTTTCCAGTTAATCGCGTTTGCTAATTCTTGTTCTTCGTCTGGTGACTTTTCTGTATCAAGTGCGTCTTTAGCTAGTTCGCTATATGCTTGTAACCCCTTTTCAAATCTTGGGCGCATATTATTTGATATTTATCTGATTTTCTAATATTGAGTCAATTTGTGTTCGCTCTATCAGGTCTCCAATAATGTCTCCAACTACTGGAATATCAGTGACAGTATTAATTGTTTTTCCTAATATGGTGATGACAATTGCGGCGATAATTGTTGCTCCAATTGCTGTTGCAGCTCCATAGGTAAAGCCCTTCATAATAACGCGAGAAAACGAGTTTGATTTCTCTATTCCTTCTGTGAGTTCTTCCATTCCCCTGGTAAGATTTTTTGTGTTTTTTTGCGTCTTTGATTCTGTAGGTTTTTGTTTTTTAGATTGTTTTGTTTTTGGCATGATATATATATTGTACGGATATTATTCACAAACGTCAAAGTTTAAATCAAAAAATCCGAAATATATTCGGATTTTTTGATGGAGCGGGTTAGTACACGACGTTAGAACTAGTATTGTGTCTGTTTGATTTTATGAATTGAATTATTCAGTGATATTCACAGTCATAGAAGCAGTTGCCTGCTCTCCCAAATTATTTGTTGCCCTAAAGGTTGCCGTATAGGTACCAGCAGTCGCGTAGAGATAATCTACAGAACTTTGAGGAATTGTTTTTCCAGGGGCTGGAGACTCATAGTCATACACTCCATCATTGGTGTAGTCCCATTCGTACTTTACCATGTAAGTGCCAGGAGCTAAATTACTTACTGCACCAGAAAGTGTTGCTAAAGTGCTTGTGGTTCTGGTTAAGCTTTTTATTAGATTTGCATCAAAAGTTTGAGCAGCTGGGGTAGTTGTATCTTCGGTTGGTGACGTTGCTGGAGTAGGGCTTGTAGTAGTGTCATTTGTTGTAGGAGCTGATTGTTTGGTTGGTGTGGTCGGTGAAGCAGAAGAGCTCGAAGTCGAAGTTCCGGAGGTGCTACTGGGTGGATTATAGGTGGCGCCATTGCTTGATACGTACACCATGGTGCTTGCCTGTGATTGGTTTCCTCGATTATCTGTGGCACGGAACGTTGCTTTGTATATTCCGCTTGTTACATAACGGTAATCCACAGTGCCCTGCCGTGTTGAGACGTAATCCCAGGTTCCGTCAGACTCATAGTCCCACTCGTACTTGGTTAGATACGTGCCAGCTGGCAAAGGTTTCACCGCCCCTGAAAGAGTGATGACTTTATTTGTAGTGCCAGAGAGGAACTGCGGCAGGATTGCTTCGAGCTCACTAGTCGGCGGGGCGGGAGTTGGGGTTTCTTCGGATAAAACCGAGATGCCAAAAGTCGGCGCGTTGTTGTTTTCATTTGATTCGTCAATCTCGTTATTACCATCAAGCTTCAGTTCAACCAAATTATGTCCTTCTTGTGTCCAGTATAAACTACTCCAGCTCATGCTGTGGCTCTTGCTGGAACCAGGCGCCAGACCGTTAAAAACGGCTCCTCCTAAATCCCAGTTATTGGATTTATTGGTAACCGAAAGCGTAAATGGCCCACTTGTTTTTGTGCCGATGTTTTTGACCACAAAGTTCAACGAAAAAGCGTCCGATGATGCATATTGTTCTTTTTTCGGATTGATAGAAAGGCTCTGTATAGATAAGTCTGGTTTGGAAGTGTCTGGAATAGACGGCGGTTTAGGATCGGTAGTCTCTTCGGCTTGCGCAATCGCAAATACATTGCTGTCAATGAAATCGTTTGGATACGCCCTATTAAATATTCGTAGCTGGTAATCAGACCCAATTGCAACGTTAGGAACTGTCCATGAGTACGAACCAGTATTGGAAATGTCCACAGCAATAAAATCTTTATATCCGCCCTCTTTATAAAGGCTTAGTCTCACTTTGGACAAATCTATAGTAGTGGACGCTGTCTTCCATGTGATATTGTATGTTTTGTTAATTTTGAATATTTCTCCACCAGCAGGATAGGAGAAGCTAAAAATATTATCTGGTACAGGAATAGGCTTGGGTTTCGGCTTTGGGATAATAGGTGGAGTGGTTGTAGCGCTTGGTCCAAGATCAGCCATATATATGTCCCAGTATGCCCATGGTGGCGTATTATTGCGAGCGTCTTCCCACACAACTCGATTTTTATCAATTGCTGGCAGTTGTTGGGTATTTGAGTTGGCGGTTACTGGTTCAGCTACTGCATTTGTTTTGGAAATATCGTATACATAAATATCTTCGTTATTATTTTTAACCTCTCTCCACACCACTCGGCTGCCTGAAATATCTGGACTTGTTCTGTGGACACCTCCTTCGACCAGTTTGGCTTCTGGACATGTTCCAGTGGTAGAATCGTAGACGCACGAATAGATATCTGGACTACCGCTTCTCCAGTCTTCCCATACGATTCGATTTCCACTCACTGCAGGATTTCCTTGCCAGGCTGAATGATTGGTCAATTGAAGTAGTGATTTTTTAGAGAGATCATACAAGTACACTTCGCTTCCAATAACTCCACTGCCCCACTCTTCCCAAACAAGTATTGTTCCTGATATATCAGGATTGCTTTGGTTGGCAGAACTAAAGGTTAGTCGTTCGTTTTCGTTTTTGGATAAATTTCGAATGTGTATGTCCCAGTTGCCACTGCTTTTATCTTGCCATGCAATAATATTGCCACTGATAGCTGGCTCGGCTTGACTGGCTTGGTCAAATGTAATCTGTTGGATAGAACACTGTTTTGTCGATCGATCGTAGGTACATACATATATATCACTTGCGGAGCGCCAGACAATTCGATTACCGGAAACATCCGGTGTTTGTGCTCCAACAGATCGATTCGTAATTTGGGTTTGTTCACCGCTAGTCAGGTCGTACACGAACAGAGCTTCATGAGTTGCAAGATTGGGGAAATCTGACCAAACAATTAAGTCGTCAGAAATTTTTGGTTTGATTTGGAAGCTAGGGCTTATAGAGATTGGTTCAGGGAAGTAGTTTTCGATTTCTATTTTGATTATTTTCGAAAATACCTGACCGCCAGTATTTACAACAGCTAAGCGTAGCAGATAAGGACCCACAGGGATGTCTTTGATATTCCACGAGCCTAATAGCCCATTTTTTACTGGAGCTATAGCGGGGCTACCAATGGGTACCCAATTAAATAGATTCTTTGACCAGTATGAGAGCTGGTAACTGGAAAAGTTGTCGCCTCCAGCACTTCCTTGAACATTGATTAAGCCATTAGAGCGAACTTCTACTGATTCATGCTCAGGGCTGGTTATTGAGATTTCTGGCGTGGATTGTATGTTCAATGCGGCAAACGCATTAACTCGACCACTGCCAGTTACCAAATCAGGTCCGGGTGATTCAACGTCATCAGCAGATGCCTGTATAATTTGCGCAACCTGATTACTGCGCAGAGTGGGGTTAGCAGACAAAATCAAAGCCGCCACTCCGGCTACATGAGGTGATGCCATAGATGTTCCTCTGCTTCTGTAGTAATTTGTACCTACCACGTTGTGCCCATCGCCATACATGTCGGTGGTGCCGGATCGTAGGGACAGTATATTGCGATACGCTTTATTGGCGCTTTGGTCAGTATTACCACCTCCAGGAGCCGCCACTAAAATTTTTGCGCCGTAGTTTGAAAAAGTTGATCTCTTATCGTTTTCATCGGTCGAGGCGACGGCAATAACGCTATGATGATTAGCGGGATAAAATCCTGGGGATACATCTAGACTGCTGTTGCCCGCAGCCGCAACTAAGACTACTCCTAATGAGGCTGCATAGTTGAGCGCATCCTCAATGACAAGTGATTTGCCCACGCCTCCCCATGACATATTTATAATGTCCGCGCCGTTATCTGCGGCATAGCGTATGGCTGCTGCCAAATCCGCGCTCATCCCAGCGCCTTGGTCGTTTAAGCCTTTTAGCGCCATTATGTGGGCTTGTGGGGCAACACCAACTATTCCTATACCATTATTACTAATTGCCGCAATGGTTCCTGAGACGTGCGTACCATGACCATCTCCATCCATTGGGTTGTTGTCTTCTGGTTTGATTATTACACAACCACTGGCGAATCGCTCGCATGTTGTAAAATCCCACCCACGAACATCATCAACAAACCCATTATTGTCATCGTCAATTCCGTTGTTTGCTATTTCTCCGGCATTTGTCCAAATGTTACTCTTAATATCGTCGTGATTGTAATCCAAGCCTGTGTCTATAACTGCTACGATTCTGCCTTGGCCTTCGGAAATATCCCACGCGCCCTCAAGCTGCATTTTTTTTAAACCCCACAAATCATTGTAATTCTGTCCCCAAGAACCGCCTGAATTATAGTAAGGGTCATTCGGAATGGTAAAATTTTTATACACAAAATTTGGTTCAGCATACTCTACCTCTGGACTCTTGTTGAGCTGTCCGACTATGTCTTCAATGTTGGCGGACTCATCAAGGGTCAATTTGTGTAGGTTGGTTGATTTGGAAGGCCTTGTGGAATCGTCGGATCGGCGGGTTCGTTGGGAAAACTTTCTTTCTATTTGTTCGGTCAATACCTCCTCTGTTTTACCAGGTTTTAATTGTGTTTCTACGTGTTTAAAAATTGAATCTATTTTTTTGATTTTTATTTGTACCGCAGTGTCTCGACTAGTTAGGCCAAGTAAAAATCCAGACAATAGTATCTCTGCATTTGGTTTTGCCAAAGCACTTTCTATGCGATTGGCAGTTGTTTTGGATTTAAATTTTATGACCACTTCGCCCTTAACAAATTCGGAGACAGTGTTCGTGGGAGCATTACCTGGTTCGTTGGGGACATTTGTGGAAGGAGTGTTGGGTGTTCCTGGTGTCTGGCTCGGATTAGAGCGAAAAGGCGGAGTACCAGCTTGAACCTCTTGCGCGTCTGTAAGACCATCTCCATCAGTATCCATGTCATTATCCTTGAGTAGTGGATTGTAGTCGCTCAAACCTAATTGTTGCAACTGTACTGTTGTGATTTTGTTCGAGTGAAGGTTTATTAATTTTTTTGCATCATCAATCGTGAAAAGTTTGATTGCTTGCAAAGTTTGAGGATGGACATAGTAGGCCTTACCCTTGTCTTGCACTTTCAAGAGTATTCTCCCGGCAAGTCTACGGGTAAGCGCTCGGTCGCCGGCGCGTAGTTCACCCTCAAGAGGTATAGCCGCAAAGTTGCTATTGGTGATACCTAAGCTCATACTTAATAGTACGGTTAGTGCA
Organism: uncultured Gammaproteobacteria bacterium; assembly: GCA_964407875.1. Classification (GTDB taxonomy): domain Bacteria; phylum Patescibacteriota; class Patescibacteriia; order UBA2169; family UBA2169; genus CAYOXH01. The sequence goes on along the minus strand of CAYOXH010000002.1, from coordinate 6,633 downwards.
CCTTCGGGTGAGCCAAGGTAGACACGGCCCAAGCTCACCGGATCTACATACCATGCTCTATTTGCGGTTTCGCCTTCGGTAAGGATTTGTCCGTTATAAGGGCTAGCTGCTGGTGTTTGTTGAATATTAATTGGTTCTTCTATAATAACCACCATTTGTGCAGTAGCTTGTGCTCCTGCGTCATCAGTTATCCTAAATGTAGCAGTATAGGTCCCAGATTCAGTGTACTGATAATCAGTTGCACCTTGCCATGTAGAAATAAAGTCATAAATACCATCAGATGTAAAATCCCATTCATATTTTGCGGCTGTTCTGCCTTCTGGAAGCCGAATGGATGGAGAAAGCGTAACTGCTCTTTGTGTTGTGCCAGTTAATTGTTCTAATAATTGCGCAGTTGGTTCGTTTATTGGTTCGTCTGGGGCATCTGGCGGAGCACCTGGAAAATCACTTGGCAAAGTTGTGTCTGTATTAAGAGTTGCTGGTTCAGATGATTCTGTGGTTGTGCTTTCAGAGGATTCAGAAGATGTGGTGTCAATGTTTTGTCCTGCTTGCGCATCTAGACGTGCTCGTATAATCTGGGCTTCATCTTCTGTAGAAGAATTGATTTTGTACAAACGGCCTGTTGATTCTTCTTGCCATACTTGCCACGATTGGAGACGTGTTAATTCCTCTATGGTTGAGATATAGGTAGCATCATTTGGATCAACCGCAGTTTGAGTTGCGGTTGTTTCTATATTAGAAGGCTGAACTGATGCGTCTAGCTGGTTTCTAATAATCTGAGCCTCATCCTCTGTATCAGCTAATATTTGATAGAGCTTGACACTGTTTGGATCTTCCCACACTTGCCATGGTTCAAGTTGTTGTAGTTTTGCAAGTGTGGGTATATATAAAGCAAGATTTGAATCAACAACAGTAGGTTCTAGAGCAGAAACCGATGTAATATTTGCTAGCACGAGCATTGTGATTGATAATGCAATTATTTTGAGTTTATTCATATATTTTATATTTATAGTATAGTTCTATTCCCCTTAGGGGTCAACCAAAAAAGCCCCATGAATAGGGGCTTAAAACGTGGAGCGGGTGCGTTGAGGACGTTAGAACTAGTATGACTTCGAGTTATTACAGAATATTATTTAGCAAGAAACAGGAGATTTAGATATTTGTTTGTTATTTTTTGTCGAGTACAAAATAAACAATAATGCCAAAAGCGAGACAATCGAGATAAAAAGACCGTATTTATATGAATTTGGATTATATAAAAATTCAACTTCATGCTCTCCAGGTGGCAAGACAATTGCTCTTTCTGTGACATTAGCTTGCAGAATTTTTGTTTTTTGTCCATCAATCGTGGCTTGCCAGCCAGGATAAAATATTTCAGATATTGCCAAAATACCAGCTTCTGGGCTATTAGCTTTGATTTTAATATTTTGTGGTTTATAATCAATTATTTCTGCTTTTAATACTGGCTTGTTTTTGATTGGGGCAATACCAGGACTAGGAGCTTGCGACAGTATTACTTGCTGTTCCCAATTCCTGGAATCTGACAACAGAGCTTGAACAGCCTGATCGTGGTTAGATTCAATAACATAATCGTAATAAACACGGGCGCGTGGCATAGCTTGATTTAGTTTATAAACATCAGCAGTTTCATCTCTAAAAACAAGCTGGCTGTTATTAATTGATTCAGTTGATTTTTTTGTTGAGCTATTGGGCCCAATGATTAATGAGTAATCTATTTTATAGTTTTTACGAGATTTAACCAGTTTAAGTAATTCGTCATGGTCAATGTAATAACTTGGAATAGGGTAAGACTGGACCAGAAAACCAACCCCCAAAATTTTAAGCAAGTGATGGTTAAGTGGAATTCTATCGCCAAAAAAATTTGCCATCTCATGTATGTTAGCAATTTTATGCACAACGTTACTAAATAATTTGGGATGAAGGGCATCTGAAAAACGCAGATCAGCAATTTCTAAAGGTGTTATTGTGTTAGGAATAAACACATAGTCATTGGAAAAAATTCTGGCTGGCGTTTGTTTGGCTTGCTTTTTTAAATATGTGGCAGAAGGCGACGGCATAAACGGATCAGAGCGGTCTGGGTAAGATGGTGGCAGAATCATCGCTATTTGTATTATTAATACAAAACTAAGCAGCATTATTTTTCTATAATCAAATTTAGGCTGCGTCTTGGCTTGTCTTGAAATGATGGCAATAAGAATACTCAGGATAATCACAATTGGCAGTGTAATCGACCACTTAACATTAAAAAAACATACTATTACCAATATTGGAGTCGCAAAGACTAAAGATCGAAAGTTAATTTTTTCTGCTCCTATACCAGCTAAAATAGCCATAGCTAAAATAGCTGTTGGAGCCATAAATATTGGAAAGAATGCAAGATTAAATATTGGCACATACCCAATTAAATTGAAAATAGGAAATCCTGCAGATTTTGCGTAGTAAAAAATCACTACCATCCATAATAGGATGGTTATAGAAAAATATTTACCCAGATTCTCATTTTCGGGGCTGGATAAATTTTTTCGGCCAAAAGACATCAGGGACAAAAACAGGGTGACCCAGCTTGTTAGCAGGATAAACCTTGTTCGTAACCCAACTTGATCAGCCACAGCATGGGCATTAGAGCTTACTTGTATATATTCAAGGAACGGTAGCAATAAAAACGCAGCTAAGCCAAAACCAAATAAAATTGGTAGCATCACTTGCTTTGCTGAGAGAGACAGTATTTTTTTAAAATTAGAAAATCTGTTAAATTGGATGATTCTAAATACGCCATAACAAAAAGTAGCCAAAATAGCAAAAAATGTTGATTCAGGCATCCCAGCTGTGATTGATAAAAATACGGCAAATATGAACAATAAAAATCTAGATTGGCTGGGATTTTTTATGTAAATTTCGATTAGTAATAATAATAAAGGTAAAAACATGTCTACGTTTAAGTTGACGTTTGTCAAAAAGGAGATAAAAAAAGCATTCAAGCCAAAAATAATTCCAGCAACACCTGCTCCTAGCTGACCTAGCCCGATTTTGCGGGCTAGAAAGTAAGTAAATAATATTGCTAGAAAAATTCTAAATAAAAAATATGCATCCCAATGCATATTCAATTTTCCAAAGCCAGCAAAAAGCAGTTGCGGCAAATGGAAGGCCGCTGATTGCATGTTAGCAGCTAAAGGCGCGCCTAACCCAGAATATGGATTCCAAAGTGGCCATTGACCTTGCCTATATTGTTTTAAAACTAGCTCAAACAAAGGAATGGATTGCCAAGCAGGAGCCCCTGAATCTGCATAAAATGAGGGAAAGAAAGTTTTTTCGCCAGTGCCATATGGTCCACCAACTGTCATGCCCATTGTGTGTTTTGCTGGCATTAGAGTTTTATTCTGGAAAATAATTGGGAAGAAAATTAAATTAAGCAAAACTAAAATTCCGAAGACCACGATGAGTGTTTCGTAGTTTTTCCGGAGATATTTTTTTATTGCACCCAACATTATGTTATTATAAATAGAACTGCTGATTTTGTCGATTGATTTTTATGCTCCTTGGGAAGTTTTATCTAAGTTTTATCCTCTGTTACATTTTTTATTATATACACCACTATATAGCTAAAGAGAAATTATGGTCTTCTATACCTTTAATTTGAAATTTATCTAGACAAGTATCTTTTTTGCTAATATAATAATTAAGTTAGCATAATAATCTGTTGTAAAAAATAAATTTTTTTTAAAAGATGAATTATAAAAATTTTCTTGGTCAGTCATTTAGTTACGCAGGTATAGGTATGATGGCAATGTTGCTAGATTTTTTGATATTATACCTATTCGTAGAATTTGTTAAAATGAACTATCTCGTAAGTGTTATTCTCGCTTTTATAATTGCTGCTATTTTTAATTTTTTTGCTCAAAAAAAATTTACTTTCAAAGATAAAAATAAAAATTATTTTTATCAATTATCTTTCTTTGGATTAATAGGTGTTATTGGCATGGGAATAAATGTTGTCGTGGTTTTTGTTAGTGTTCATTTTTTTGGCCTGTGGTATATGTCAGGAAAGCTAATTGCCACAGTTATTGCATTTATCTGGAATTTTTTTGCGAATAAATTAATTACTTTTCGTTAGGCGTAAACATGAATCTGAAGAAATTTTTGAATTTACAATATGAAAAATAAGGTTTCCATTATTATTCCTTGCTATAACGAAAAAAGTACTATTCTTAATATTTTAAAAAAAATCGAGGATGTATATTTAAACCAAATTGAAAAGGAGATTATCATTGTTGATGATTTTTCCACCGATGGAACACGCGCTATATTAAAAAGTTTAAAAAAATATAAGGTTATTTTTAATGAAAAAAACCATGGAAAAGGTTTTTCTGTTCGAAAAGGAATTAAAAACGCAAGTGGTGATATTATTATTATTCAAGACGCTGATTTAGAGTATGATCCAGGTGATTATAAAAATTTATTACAACCAATATTAGAAAATAAAGCTCAGGTTGTTTATGGTTCTCGCGAGAGAAACAAAAACAACAAAATTCAAACTGGTCTCTTTTTCTATTTGGGCGGATTATTTCTGACTAAACTAACGAATATTTTGTATGGTTCAAAATTAACCGATCAGTCCACCTGCTATAAAATTTTTTTAAAATATATTTTAGATGATATTGATTTACAAGAAAACCGATTTGGTTTTTGTTCGGAGATAACGGCAAAGCTACTTCTCAAAAATATAAAACCCTATGAAGTGCCAATTAACTATTTCCCAAGAAAAAAATTTGAAGGGAAAAAAATATCGTGGAAAGATGGAATTCGAGCTATTTATGTTTTATTAAAATATCGCATTATTGGTTTTTTAAAATAGATCGAATCCAAGTTTATCCATATCAAAAAAAGCCCCATGAATAGGGGCTTAAAACGTGGAGCGGGTAGGGGGAATCGAACCCCCATTTTCAGGTTGGAAACCTGACATAATAACCATTATACGATACCCGCCTGCGTCAGAGTCGGGACTTCGGGTTTCGCATTTGTAGCGGCACAAGATTTTGTGCCGCTACAAATGTTTCACCCTTCGCCCGCCTCTTCCTTTCAGATTTCTGCTTAACCTCGAGTACTCGGCCCAAGCAGAAATCTGTGATTAATACAGAAATTAGTACAAGGATATTCTAGTATTTTCGTCTATTTTAGTCAATTACCATAGAATTGTTTGCGGAGTAAAACTGTGTTTTTGTAGAATGTGCTGTATTCTTGTAAGTCATGCTCTAGTGCTTGGGCTAAAAACCATTGTCCGGATTTTAGATTTCCTGTTGCATACATATTTGCCGCAAGATCATAATAATATTTTGTAATCGTAGCTTGGTTAAAAAAGTTATTATTGACAGATGGCAGATAAAGGTTATCTGCTGCGTAATATTGTGTCTGCTGAACCAGAGGACGCTCTTTGCCTTTAGGTGTTAATGCATACGCTGGGCCAATGCTTGTACTAGTGAATGTATCACTATTAGGCCAAGCAAATGTTGAGTATATATTTTTTTCATTAGAAAAGTTTTGTTCGATATATTGTTTGTAGAACTTCTGATAGTCATCTTTGTGTTGAACTGCTTCTTCTACAGGAAAGTTATCTGGAGGTGGAAGCACTGATGTAAGAGAATAAATAGTAACATCTTGCCGCAGGTTTTTTACAAATCTCTGGTAGGTTAATCCAAATACCAAAGGATCATTTACTACGTTATCGTGATATGTAAATAGTGTGGCATCTTGCGGAAGCGAGTTAAGCAGATATGATGAATAATTATTTAAAAACACATATTCACTTCTATCATTATTCAAAAATCTATTCCCAAGTTCCATAGTTGGCCAGATAAGTATGGCAAGCAAGGCAGTATAAAAAAATATGAGTTTGTATTTACTTCGCGAGAGCCATAAAAGAGCAAAGCCCGCGGGAACAAGGGATACAAGTAAAAAAGGAATATATAGGTTTTTATAAAACCAGCCGGCAAATTCTGTGTATTCATTTCCATTGGTTAGTGTTATTACAAGCCCAAACGAAAGAAGCGCAAGCGAGGCCAAAACCATTGTTCTTAATTGATGTTTGTAATAAAGCATTAATGCTATTCCAAACATAAATACAATTATATACAAAAATCCAAAAGAACTAAGAAATTGATCCCACACATCTGCAAAGTATCGCACAGTGTGCATGGAAATTTTATGTCCATAGGCAATATTAAAAGTAAGAAGATTAAATGCGCTTCCGTCAAACCAGTTAAATGCTGGCTCCATTCGAGCCCTGATAGGGATATATAAGTACGGCAAAAGCCCAATCAGCCAAAATCCAAATAATTTAGGATATAATTTAAAGTTGTTATGCAAAGGAAATGAATACAAAACCCAGCCAAGTATAAGTGGCGAAAGAGCTAAGGGGAGATAGTGGTTTGTTAGAGATAGCCCATATCCAAAAATAAACAAATACATCCTTTTGCGGGAAGGATTTTTGTTGTAGTAAAGATACAGCCAAAACAATAGAATAAAAAAGAACGTATTAAGCGCGTAAACCTCTGCATAGGTTGCTTGCAGCCAGACCATTGGCGCGATTGCAAACAAAAAACTTAAACTAAAGCCAAT
>CAYOXH010000001.1:0-31429 GCA_964407875.1 uncultured Gammaproteobacteria bacterium | reverse complement strand
ATTGTGTCATCCCGAGCGGAACGAACCACTGTACTCAGTGGAGAGTGAAGTCGAGGGATCCCTTTTTTAGAAAAAGACAAGGGATCCCTCCGCTTCGTTCCCCAATGAGTACATTGTGTCACTTCGGTCGGGATGACAATTGGTCATATGTTTTTTTTCTTATATTCATCTGACTCTCTCCATGTTTGGGCCGGAACAGATGGATGCACCAAACCAGGGCCTTTCCTAAGTGTATGCGCTATTTCCAAAACAGAGTATCCTCCATAAATGTATGCATTTACCAGTTTATGCCAATGCTTTCGCGGGTTTGGAATTTTGCCGCTACCAAATTCAAATTCAAGCAACTCTCGCAACTCACTTGCTAAGGTTGCTTCATCGCTAATGCTTGAAAGGCGATTCTTGCTATACGCGAATGACCCTCCTTTTTTGACTTTTGCTGCTATCTTTTTTACCTGCGCGGCTCGCCCTGCTCCCAGAGGATTATATTCATTAAGCACTTCTGTTCCGTCTGAGTATCCATCTAAATCAGAATCAGGATTCCATGGATCTGTGTTATTTTTGAATTCAGCATACACCCCAAGCCCGTCATTATCATCATCCTGTTCAATAACATCCTTTAAATGAGCGTTGTATCCAAATTTTCGCTCCCACACATCTGGCAAACCATCTCCATCTGCGTCATTGGTTCCAACTTCTCCGGGAAGAGCAGTAGATGCAATACCGCGGACAGTGATGTTGTCTTCTGATTCCAAACCATTAGAATCAACTGTCTTAATGGTATAGTAATATCTCTGGCCCGCGGTAATACCATCAGCATCTTTATATTCATTATCGCGCAATCTGTTTATTACTGGGTTTCCTAATATATCGATTGATGTACTGCGATAAATCTTTAAATACTTATATAAGTGAAGGATAGGATTTCTCCATGTAAGTTTAAGTGTTTTTCCATCTCCAACATCTTTAACTCGCAGGCGAGAAATAGGTGGCGGTGGTTGGCTTTTTTTTGAACGTGTAAATGGCGCAGCACTTACTTCATCGCTAGGAGCGCCTTCTGAACCATTTTTTGAAACCGTACGAATAGTGTAATAATACGTAATTCCATTTTTTAATTTTTTATCGGTAAATAATTTTCCTTTAATCTTGTTTGCGATGCGCGCGCTCCCTGCGTCGCTTTCGGTGCTCCTAAAAATTCTAACATACGAAAAATTACTTGAAGATGGTTTTTTCCATGTTAATTTAATTTGACCCTCTTTTCCTGTTGCTTTTGCTGCGATGCTCGTAACTGGAGGCAATAGCGCATTCTCGTCTCCTTTTTTTATAGTTATGCTTGCAGAATCACTCTTATCGGAAACATTTCCATCTTCATCAACAGATTTAATTCTATAGTAATACGTAGATCCTGGATCTAAAGAATATTCACTAAATGATCTTTTGGTTGTTTCAATTCTAAGAGTTCCAAGATCTGTCTCGCTCCTTGAGCGATAAACAAGATATGAACTTACTTCTTTATTGCTAGGTTTTTTCCAAGAAACCTGTACTCCATTTTTTGATAATCTTTTTAAGGTAACTTTAGGGGGAGCGCTATCTCCTATATCTTTTGAAATGGATATAGAGACAAAATCACTATGCACTGATTTATTATCATCTGTATCAACACTCCTAACACTGTAATAATACACAACTCTATCATCTAAATCATCATCAGTAAATTCTGTTTCACGTATTTTTGCGGCTATTTTGGGCCCATTGACTTTTGTGTTAGTTGAACGGTAAACATCATACCATAATAATAAACCCTCCACTGGTTTATCCCATGTTATTCTTACGTCTTTGTTGTTTCCCGCATCTTGCACTTGTACATTTATAGGAACCAGCATTAATGGTTTAGCAGATGCCACTTCAGAATAATCAGATTGTTCAGCAGCGCTCTCTGATGTTACGCGATAATAATATGTTGTTTTATACTGAACATCAGTATCAGTAAATGACAAACTCTCTGGATTGTTTATATTGATTACAGATCCAACAGTAATTAAGCTTGTTGAACGATAAATATGGTAAAAAGTAATATCTTCCGAAGGTGACGCGTCCCATGATACTTTGATCTGTTCTAGTCCGTCCACAGCAACCGCGGCAACATTAACTGGCGGCTCAGGCGCCTCTTGAGCAGATGCTAAATCAATGCCAATTAAAAACACAGTAATAAATAATAGGATAAAAATTTTATTAAATGTAGACATATACGTATCACTATTCGCATGTGCGCATTCGTAGCGCGCATTCGCATACCGCTATTCGCATACTATTATACCAAAAAACCCCATATCCTGAAATGCGACATGGGGTTTTTAACTTAACCATTAGTATTTTCTTCTTTTTCTGCTTTTTCCATTGCTACTCGCTCTTCTTCTTCTCGTATTTCTTTTTCTTCTTCTGATTCAGTCATTGTTTCAGGTGAACGCTTTTTTATCTTCAACTTTTTTATAATATCTTCATAACTCTCTGAATTGTCTCTTTGCAAATACTGTAACAAGCGGCGTCTTTGGGCAACTTTTTTAATAAGCCCTCTGCGGGATGAAAAATCCTTTTTGTGCTCCTTAAGATGCTCAGTAAGCTCTTTTATCTCTGCTGTAAGAATGGCAATTTGCACTTCAGGAGAGCCAGTATCATTTTCATGTGTCTTGTATTTCTCTATAATTCGATCTTTCTTCTTTTTGTCGAGCATATATAGTTCCTTTACTCGATATCTGAGTTACAGCCGCTCGAAGCGAATAACCAAGATAACGATTACTTGTAATACAAGTAACGTATACTAAAGCATGTTATTTGTCAATAGTTTATAAGTGTCGTAAAATAAAAACACAATGACTAATCTACAAAAACAAATTACCAACTTTCTTGAGTATCTAGAAATAGAAAAAGGAAGAAGTGAGGCAACCTTAAAAAATTACGACTTCTATTTAAGGCGATTTTCTCAATGGGCAAAAAATCCAGACCCAGACAAAATTACTTCGGACATTGTACATAAATATCGGCTTTGGCTAAATAGATATGAAAACAAAAAAACTAAACAGCAACTTTCTGCTAAAACACAAAATTATCATTTAATTGCTTTGCGGAGTTTTTTAAAATATCTAGCGCGGCAAGATGTTCAATCCCTTGCTCCAGAAAAAATTGAACTTGCCAAACAAGATATGCGCGAAGTGGATTTTTTAGATGCGGACGACTTACAACGCTTGCTTGCTGCTCCTGTTAAATCGGACTCTCGAGGGATCATAAAACTGCGGGACAAAGCAATTCTTGAATTGCTATTTTCTACTGGATTACGTGTTAGCGAACTTACTAAATTAAACAGAGAGAATGTTAACTTAAAAAAAGATGAATTTACCGTCCGCGGCAAAGGAGGAAAGTTGAGAATTGTATTTCTGTCTGAAACCGCAAAGCAAGCAATTAAAAATTATTTAGATAAGCGCCAAGATCCAGAACCAGCACTTTTTATTGCGCATGACCGCGCCCAAGGCGCGCAAGCGCGCACAGAACAAAGCGAAGCGAATCTCACACCACGCTCTATTCAGCGCATTGTTGAGAAATATTCTAGAGCAGCTGGAATAACAAAAGAAATTACTCCGCACACCTTGCGTCATACCTTTGCCACAGATCTGCTTTCAAATGGCGCGGACATACGCGCTGTGCAGACAATGTTGGGGCACGAAAATATAACCACCACACAAATCTATACACATGTAACCAACCGTCAGCTTAAAGACGTACATAAAGCATTTCATGACAAAGCAAGAAAACATTGACAAGACACCTTTTTTTGTGTTAAATGCTATTGTATCCACTAAGACGCGCCCCTGTAGTTCAATGGATAGAACACCAGCCTTCTAAGCTGGATATATAGGTTCGATTCCTATCGGGGGTACCAGACTCCCTATAGTAGGTTCTCGGCCAGAGGCCGACCACCCTCTGGGTGGGATTCCTGCTGGGGGTACCAGACTACGCTCTTGAGTACAGAGCTTCGGATGGCAAGCCAGACGACGCGCAACCCGCAACATGACTACGACGTGGCGGCTATAGTTCAATGGTAGAACACCGGTTTGTGGTACCGGAAACGAGAGATCGATACTCTCTAGCCGCCCCAGTGCTGATATTACTAAAAACCCGCCAAAAGGCGGGTTTTTATGCAAATAATATTCGATGAATTTTCGCAATAACCATTCTAATCTTCTCCCAAGAAAAATCCTCTGGCAAATGCTCTTTAATTGGAGTTAATTTAGTATAATCATCTGCCTTTGCCATTGCTGTAAGCACCATTTGCTCTTCTTCTTTTGTAATAAACTGCTCCAATGGTAATTCCCCGCCCGCGGCATACCATCTAATTAAATGGTTAAAAATAGTTGAGACACCTAACGAGCGCATTGAAGCAATATCATCTACAGAGCTTCCTGCTTGATACAATCGTACTGTTTCTCCAATTGTATCTGACAACTCATCTGATGAAGTTTTTCTATCCCTGCGCGCGCGGAGCAAAACAGATGTTTTCCATTGATAATTTAGACAAATATCACAACTTGCGCAATTTTCCGAAAGTTCGCTAATTGCCTCATCATTAAAATATGATAATATCATCCTTCTGCGGCATTGAGTATCTAAATACTGTTTCATAGTTTCTAGTTGGCGCTTTTTCATTGATACCATATCAGCAATTTCATGCGGTTGCTTGCCAAGCCGCGCCATATCATCTTGCGCTTTTAAACTAAACCAACTATGCATTCCATTATCTTTCCCGCTGTGCAGCAAAATACAATATGCCTTTTCTCCATCCCTGCCCGCTCTGCCGGCCTCTTGGTAATATCCCTCAATTGATCCAGGCATGCCAGCATGAATCACAAACCGAATATCTGCCTTATCCACTCCCATGCCAAACGCCACAGTAGCAACAATTACTCGAAACTCATTTTCCATAAACCTATGCTGTATGTTGGTTCTTTTGTCTTTATCTAAACCAGCGTGATACGCAGTCGCTGTAATATTTTGCTCATTTAAAAATTCTGCGGTTGCTTCTGTCTCTTTCCTGGTTAATGTATATACAATGCCAGACCCTTGAATAGATTGCACAAGGCGCGCAACCTCATGTATTCGGGCTTTTGGCTTCATACTGCTTTGCGCAAAAAAATGCAAATTTGGCCTATCAAATCCACGCACATACACATGCGGCTCTTGCAGCGCGAGACGATCAATAATATCTTTTTTTACCTCTGGCGTGGCGGTTGCGGTAAAAGCTGCAACAGTAGGGCGATTTTTTAACTGGGAAATTTGATTAGCAAGCAAACGGTAATCAGGACGAAAATCATGCCCCCATTGTGAAATGCAATGCGCCTCATCAATTGCGAACAAACCAATATCTATCTCACCAAGTAATCTACGGAATCTATCGCTTGCAAACCTCTCTGGGGCAACATATAAAATTTGGATTGATCTATCGCGCACATCCTGCATACGCTCATCCATATCTCTTAATTCAAGAGAACTGTTTATAAATGTTGAGGGAATCCCTCGCGCCTGCAAAGCATCAACTTGGTCTTTCATCAAAGCTATAAGCGGTGACACCACAAGAGTTAGTTTATCATTAATAAGCGCTGGGAGTTGATAGCAGAGTGATTTGCCGCCGCCAGTTGGAAGAATAGCAACAGTATCATGCTTGTCTACAATGCTTTGAACAATTTCTTTTTGCCCTGGCTTAAACGAATCAAATTTAAAATGTTGTTTTAAATAATTTTCCAGCATGCTAGTACTGTATCGTGTTCTGAAATGTTTGGCAATTCATCCACCGAAGAGGAGGATAAAAAAAGCTGAAGCAGGACTTTCTGGCTTCAGCTTCATGAACACAAATGCCCAGCGAACTCCACACCTTTCTCCTCACGCTGGAGTTCAATTACTGGAACATAAATTTGGGTAACGTGCAAGAGTGCATCATCAAGCGTGGTCCCTAGCTCAGGGTAGTGTCTAGCGAGCTTGGACTTGATTCGGGAAAACCTACCATACTCTCCCCCAAAGATGGCACGCAGCACACGCGACCAGAATCCCTCGCGCAACCCGAACACAGAGCGCGCAAGCGAGTACCCGTTCGAACCCAACCCACGCGAGAGCCATCCCCACACAGTCATCCCGGGCTTGATAATCTCTTGCGGATTAGCAGGAAGTTTCGGGTCTGGAATACCGACCACAAATACAGCCAAGTCCACGTGTCCCCCTGGCAATCCAATGTTAGGATGCTCCGCTGTTTCTCCACCCGGCATAAACGAGCACATTAATTGTTTACAACCGAACATGATGCCGTCAACAAGCTCGACGAGCTCCTCTTGATTAAGATGCTCAGTGGCGATGTAATCGAATACCGCAACCGGCCGCCTACCCGACACGTACACATCTACTCCTGCCATTGCTACAGCATCTATGCCGCCTCTACGCACCTGGTCTATCAGTTTGAGCAATGTCAACTTCGTACCAACACCATCGACAGACCCACACGCCATGGTAGTACCTGTCGGTATAGGAAACAAGCCGGAAAATCCATTGACATCAGTTTTGATACTGTGTCTTTTTGAAAGGTTTGCGATCTCCCGCGCAAACTGATCGCCTGCGTCTATATCAACACCAGCACCTTTATACATTGCTCCTGCGTCTGTCATCTTCTCTGTTTCCTCCTGTAAAAGGAACAAAATACGTGAAATAAACTACTCGGACCATCAAACTAGAATACCATATATACTGCATAAAATCAATAAAAAGATACAACCAACACCAATAGGTGTGGTTTGTGGTAATAATGTAATATTATTTTTGTACTAGTGTATTCCAGTCCTCACTAAATTTTTCTATTCCCTTATCAGTAAGTTCATGCTTAATATCAAAGTCCTGCCACTTACTTTCTAAATCAAACTCTTGATAAGGAATCGGCTTAAATCCGGATGCATCATACACAAAATTTTCATTTGGAACTTGCATTCTCTGCCCTACCCACTGTTCAACTACTTTAAATGGCACAGTAATGATATCTGTTCTAATTTTTAATGCCTCAAAAAAATGTTCCATACTGCGTACACTTGCAGTAAGAACTTCCACATGGCTATCAGCAATCTTGTACATTTTTATAATGTTCGCGATTAAGTCCATTCCATTTTCTCCTCTGTCATCAAGGCGCCCAATAAAAGGAGAAACAAAAACATCTCCGCGCTTTGCGCCTTTTGTTGCGCTTGAGACAGCTGCTGCTTGTTCTTGACTAAAGCAGAGCGTCATATTAACTCGCATGCCTTCTTTTGTAATTCGTTCTGCAACGCTCAATCCTTGTTGAGTAATCGGAAGCTTAATATGCGCATTTGGAATCCAAGAAAACATTTCCTTTGCTTGCTTGTACATTTCGTCTTTTGTTGTACTGCTATCCGCGTATACTTCCACGGAGATTGAACCATCTGGCAAAAGACCAGAAAGTTCAAGTACTACACCTTTGTAAAAATCATATACCTCCTCCTTAGAAAACAAATCTTTTTTTTGTATTCTTGCAAGAGCATCTGGGTTTTTTGAAATAAGCGTAGGATTTGTTGTTTGCCCATCTAAAAACCCAAGTAATTCAATTGCTTTCTTTGTCTCCTCTGGATCTCCTCCATCTAGAAATATTTTTGTGTGTAATTCCTTTGGACGCATATATATAATTTACTTGTTAGTAGAAACAGTATACCAAAAAAAATTAAATCAAAACAGCCCGCCGATTCGACGGGTTGTTTTTGTCTTGTCATTGCGAGGAGTCCTGTACTCAGGACGACGCGGCAATCCTATCGTCGAGGTATGGCACGCTTATGCAAAATCATACTTCGATTCGTTGATAAGATTGCCGCGATCGCGAGTACGCTCCCTCGCAATGACATCTCTATTCGTATCATTCGCATGTCATTCGTAGATTAGCATCGCTCCTTTTATCGAGCGTACTCAATCACACGAGAATCGCGAATAACATTCACCTTTATTTCTCCTGGGTATTTTAGTTCTGCCTCAATTTTATCTGCAATATTTCTAGCTAATTCATGCGCAGCAAAGTCATCAACTTCTTCTGGCTTAACAAAGATACGTATTTCACGGCCTGCTTGAATTGCGTATGTCTTATCAACTCCCTCAAAACCAGTTGCAATATCCTCTAGTTCTGTAAGGCGCTGTAAGTAGTGCTCATAAGTATCTTTACGCGCTCCTGGCCGCGCTCCAGAAACTGCGTCTGCAACCTTAACAATAACTGATTCAAGCATCTCTGGATGATCGTCATGGTGCGTAAGGCAAACTTGCCCTACTTCTTCTGGCAAGCCGAATTTTTTACATATATCAAATCCAATTTTAGGATGCCCGCCCTCTATTTCGTGGTCAACTGCTTTACCAATATCATGCAATAAGCCGCCCTTGCGAGCTAGTTCTATATTTGCGCCAAGTTCTTCTGCTAATAGAACAGATAAATGAGATACTTCAACAGAGTGCTGAAGCACATGCTGGCCATAACTAGTGCGGTATTTAAGGCGCCCCAGAATTTGAACAAGCTTTGGGTGCAAACCAGCAACGCCTGCGTCATAGGCGGCCTCTTCACCTGCTTTTTTCATTTCTAATGCAATCTCTTTTTTTGCTTCTTCAACAGATTCTTCTATGCGCCCAGGATGAATTCTTCCATCAACCATTAATCGCTCTAAGGACTTCTTTGCCAAGTGCCTGCGAATTGGGCTGAATCCAGAGATAAGTAATGTTTCAGGTGTTTCATCAATAATAATTTCAACACCAGTTAGTTGTTCAAGTGTTTTAATGTTGCGGCCTTCCTTTCCAATAATGCGCCCCTTCATTTCATCCGAAGGCAAGGTAAGCGAAGTAGTAGTTGTTTCAACCGCGTGGCTAGATGCGCATCTCTCTAAAGCAGACGAAAGCAAATGACGCGCCTTTTCGTCCCACTCTTCTGAACCAACATCATCTAGTTTTCTAAGACGGTTAAGAATTTCATCTTTTGACCTAATTTCAATATTCTCAAGCAATACATTTTTTGCCTCTTCCTGCGAAAGCCCTGCGATTTTTTCTAGTTTTTCCATTTGCTGCTCTCGGATGGTTTGAATCTCTTGTTTTGCTTTTTCAAGTTGGCTTGATTTATCCTGCAGTTGAGTATTCTTGCCCTCTAAATCCATCAACTTTTTATCAAACAAACTTTCTCTTTTTTCAAGACGCTGCTGCGCGTGCGCCAAATCTCGCCTACGAGATGTTTCTTCTTTTTTTGCCTCTTCAATTACTCCTAAGGACTTATCTTTGGCCTCAAGTAATAGTTCTTTTTGCTTGGCTCGTGCGTCTTGCAATATATGTTCTGCTTTTGCTTCTGCGCTAGAAACAGAACGCGTAGCCAAAGCACGGCGTATAACATAGCCCAACAAAAAACCGACCCCAGATACTAGGACGATTTTAATTATTGTAATTATTTCCATATCATCTTCTAATCAGTCACTGAAAATGATAGGGCAGAATTGTATTTACAGATTGAAAATAGTATCTAATCATTTGCGCAAAAGCGCAAAACACACTTATCTAGAGCAAAAAATATCCTTTTTATTTGATACTATTTTCATGGTTTTTATTAAGAAAAATTCCAAAAAATGTAGTAAAAATCAAGTATTCTGCCTATCAAAAACTGCTGTGACTGAATGATTTAATTAATAAGCAAAACTATCTTACCACAAAGGTTTTTTTTAGTCAAACTTGACAAATTACTAACATATATACTACATTCATCTACCACCACGCAATCCGTAATCCACCCAGTATAGCATAAGGAGGAAAGCTATGAATGAGTGTGTGGACATAAGCCACGAAATTCGAGAAGCGGAGCAGATCCTTGACGAGTCAGGCCATGAGAGAAACAAGTTCCAAGCCCTTTGCATGGCTGTAACATCCTGCGACCTGGGATGGGGTTGGATTTTCCGCATCGCCCTTCAGAAGGGCTTCCTGACAGAAGAAGAGGGGCGTGCAATTGAGAAAGAAAACGACCAGGTCAAAATTGACTGGGAGTTCGCTCTCACCCCCTACTAGTCCTATACTCATTGGACTAGTCCACAACCAAAAATGCGCACCAAAAGCCCGCCAGTAAACAACACCTGGCGGGCTGAACTTTTTATTACTTAATTACTTAATAATTTTATCTACCAATCCATACTCCTTGGCCTCATCAGCAGACATAAAAAAATCTCTGTCTGTGTCCTTTTCGATATTTTTGATACTTTGACCAGTATGGTCCGCTAAAATTTTATTTAATCTATCGTGGAGTTTCAGAATATGTTCTGCGCGAATCTTAATATCTGATGCCTGGCCTTCTGCTCCTCCCATTACTTGGTGCAGCATGATTTCGGAATTTGGAAGAGCAAATCTTTTTCCTTTTTTTCCAGAAGCAAGCAATGTCGCGCCCATTGAGGCCGCTATTCCAACACAAATTGTGGATACATCAGATTTAACATATTGCATGGTGTCGTAAACCGCGAGCCCTGCTGAAACTGAACCACCAGGAGAATTGATATATAGTTTAATATCTTTTTCCTGCGATTCGCTATCTAAAAATAAAAGCTGGGCAATTACTGTATTTGCGACTGCATCATCAATGGCGCTGCCAAGAAAAATAATACGATCCTTTAAAAGGCGTGAGTAAATATCATACGCGCGCTCGCCCATTCTAGATTTCTCAATTACAGTTGGGATAAGATGAAAATTCTTAATTTCTTGTTCCATATATTTATTAACTCTAATAACCAAGCGCCAATTTCCAATAACCAATAAAATTACAATTTCCAAATTTCAATAACCAAAAACTGGAATTTTGAATTTTGGTTATTGGTTATTGAAACTTTCTTGGTTATTGGAAATTGGTTACTGGTTATTATTTCTCCACAACCTTCCATCCTCTATCAGTTTCAACAATTTTACCCTTTACTGTAAACCCAGACGCCTTTGCGTGTCCTCCTCCACCCATTAGTTTAGCAACCTTTGATACATCTATCAATTCGCTCGTAGTGCGCAAACTGCCTTTAACCATTCCTCCCGGCTGCTCGCGCAATACCATTGACATTTTTACATCTGATAAATGGTTAAGTAAATTAGCAACTCCTTCCATGTCCTCTGCCTTTGCTTTGCATTCACCTAAATCATCATGCTTAATAACAGTAACAGCAATTCCCTTTTTCTTATCAATGCGCAAACGTTCAAGCGCCCTGCCCCATAACTTGAGTGAAGCAATTGATTTATTCTGAATGGTGTTGGCAGTTATTTCTTTAAAGTTTGCACCAAGCTTTAATAATTCAGAAGAAGCTTTAAGGGATTCCGGAGTAGTGCCTAAATTTGAAAACGAATCTGTATCAGTATACACGCCTACGAATAATTGGGTTGCGATATTTCTGTCTACAGTAAATCCAGCATATTTAAAATATTCAAATAAAATTTCCGCGGTTGCTGATACATCCGGCTCAATAACATTTATATCTCCATATCCAATATTACTTACATGATGATCTATAACAATGGTAGAGCGATTGCCAATATCCTCAGTACTTACCTCGGCCATACTGCTATCCCCGCAATCTATAAATACAATTGCCTCTGCCTTATCCCAATTTGCATCGCGCTCCTTTTTTATTTGCTCAACATTTGGAATAAAAATTAAACTGCTTGGTATAGTATCTGGACAGTAATAAAATACCTTCTTTTTTTGTGATTCAAGATACGCTCCAAAAGCAAGTACAGAGCCAATAGCATCCCCATCTGGCCTGTGATGGCAAATAAGGGCAAAAGACCCATGTTTGTCAATATTATTTTTTAATTCTTCAAATGAATTATTCATAACGGAATAGCATACCACAAAAAGATACAAGAAACAAGGCACAAGATACAAGCTTGTCCCGAGTATCCACGAGGGATTCCAAATTCAAACATCAAAGAAGTCCTCTTTTTAATTTGTATCTTTTAATTTGTTTGTTTCTTGTTTCTTGTATCTTTTTTAGAAATATCATCGAGTAATCCTTCAATACGTGCCGCTTCCTCCTCTACCTCATCAATAACAAATTCTATTTTAGGAGAAAACTTCATGCTTAAGCCCTTAACCAATTCTTGTTGCAAACGGATTGTGTTCTTTTGCAGAAGCAATAAAACCTCTTCTTGATTATCTTCTGGTAAAATAGAAACAAATACTTTTGATGATTTTAAATCTGGGTTTGTCTCAACTCGCGAAATCGTAACAAACGCGCTGTTTGGTAATTCAAGTTCCCTGGACATAATAACGCCTAGGTCTTTTTGGATTAAGGAATTTACTTGTTCAATTCGGAAAGACATATTTTTATCACGTCATCCTGAGCGAAGCGACGATCTGTAATCAGTGAGGAACGAAGTCGAAGGATCTCGTTGAAGACGCTTGAGCGTGATTAGACGAGATCCTTCGACTTCACTCAGGATGACGTGGTTGATTAACCTACTTCTTTTTCCTCCTCAACATAGCATGCCAACACATCATCTTCTTTAAGACCTCTGACACCAGAGGCCTTAATTCCGCATTCAATACCCTCTTTTACTTCATCTACTTCCTGCTTGTTAATCTGTAATCCCAAAATAGCACCCTCATCAATTGGCTCTTGGTTGCGCATTACTCTAAACTTGGCATCTTTTGTAATTTTTGATTTACGAACACGGCCTCCAATTATGGATTCTTGCCTGCTATCTTTAAACACTTTAAGAACTAATAATTCGCCCTGTGGAACCTCCACTATCTCTGTTTTGATCATCGACTTTAGGCGCTTTTCTATATCTTCTAATATTTCGTAAATTACCTTTGAAAGCTGAATTTCAACTTTTCGACTATAGCTCATCTTTTGCGCTTCCGGAGAAAGCTGCACATGAAAACCATATATAACAGCGCCCGCATCTTCTGCCAAAGATACGTCTGACTCAGTAAGATTGCCAAGGCCTTGCTTTATAATAGTAATATCAATATCATCTCGTTCTAACTTTTTAATAGATGCAATCAGCGCCTCTAAAGAGCCAAGCATATCTGCCTTAACAACAATTGATAAATTATTTTTTGATTCTTCTTTCTCTCCTTCTTCATCTGTTGAATCAGCTTCATCTGTTGAATCAGCGGAATCTGCGGTCGAATCTGCAGGTGGTTTATCTACTTCAATAAGTCGAAATTTTTTGGTTGCTTTTTTGCGTTTTGATCTATCAACTTTTTCTACGCGCAAAATATCCCCAACGCTTGGCGAGGATTTAAGCCCTAAAATTTTTGCCGGAGTAGATGGAGTTGCCTCTTCTATATCTTGGCCTTTCCAATCCTTTAAGGCCTTAATTTTACCAAAAGTGTCTCCTATCACAACCTCGTCTCCAACACGCAAGGTTCCGACATTAATTAAAACAGTTGCAACAGGTCCTTCTCCTCTGTCAACATGTGATTCTATAATAACTCCACAGGCATCACAATTCATGTCCGCGGTAAATTTCTCCATATCACTAACCAATAGAACCATGTCTAACAACTCATTAATATTTTCTCCTTTTTTTGCGCTTATAGGGACACAGATTGTCTTACCTCCCCAGTCCTCTGGGTTAAGATTAATTTCTGCTAGTTCCTTTTTTACTTTATCTACATCTGCGCCTGGTTTATCTATTTTGTTGATTGCAACTACAAAAGGCAATCCCTCTTTTTGTATAACATTAATTGATTCAAGTGTTTGCGGCTTTAAGCCATCATCTGCTGCAACTATAAGGATAGCAACATCAGCTACTTGGCCGCCCCGTTCGCGCATTGCTTTGAACGCCTCATGCCCAGGAGTATCAAGAAACGTGATTAAACGATCTTTTTCCTGTACTTGATAAGCACCAATATGCTGAGTAATGCCTCCTGATTCTCCTTCAACAACATTTGTTTTTCGAATAGTATCTAATAACGATGTTTTGCCGTGGTCAACATGCCCCATTACAACCACCACAGGAGGCCTATCTACTCCGCTTTTATTCTTTGCAATATCTGTTTTTAGTGCTCGAAGTTCGTGCTCTGTTTCTTTGGATTCCTTTTTGTCTTCTTCGCCTTTTATTGCCTTGAATCCATAATCCTCTGCAACAATTGAGGCCGTCTCAAAATCAATCTGCTCATTTAAAGTTGCCATTATTCCATTTTTCATTAAATAACCAATTAAATGAGTAACATCAGTTTCAATTTTCTCTGCAAAATCACTAACAGTTACTTTTTCTCCAATCTTAATTTCCTGCAATTCTGCTTCGTCTTTCTCCTCTGTCTCCTTGGTTTGCTGGGCCTGCATTTTTTCTTTAAGCTTGTCTTTACGGGCTTGTTGTGCCCATACCTGCTTAATTCGCTCTGCAATAACATTATCTACTTTAATTGCCCTTGCTCCAATATCAAAACCAAGTCCTGGAAGTTTTTCCAAAAGTTCATCTTTGGTAGTTCTTAATTGTCTGGCAAGTTCGGTTACATTCATAGGATATAAAACTACCTAATCATAATAGAAATAGGGCTAAAAGTCAATAATAACTTAACAAAATAAATATTCTATGATACATTGTCTTAATCTTTGTTCTTTCAACCGCTAACAGCAAAATAGCGAAAAGGAGGTGTAAGTGTGAAACATCACGTGATTATTGCAATCGCTGTGGTGTTAGCACAAACACCACAAGCATTCGCATCCACAGAATTAGATAAGTGGCGTCTAAGCAGTTACATTAGCATTGTGGACTCAACCATAGTGCGGTCACCAGAAGAAACAGAAAACTGGAACGGCCGCATTAAAGATAGCGAATTTCGCTTTGAACGTCAGGACGACGGGTTCCAAACCTATATCAGCTTGGACCTGGCGCATCCAAAAACACTGCTACTGGACTGGCAGTTGCGTTGGAATAAATTTTTAAAATATTTTAACGCGACACTAGGGAGAAAAGTACCAAACATGACGTTTGAAGCAGTCACGACCACTGACAGTTTGGTAACTTCTGCGCGTTCAGGCGTAGTTGACTCGCTCGTATTCAGGGACCTAATGTTTGGGATAGGAACAAGGTATGGAGTCCTTGAGCTATCAGGAGAAATATCAGGAGGGATACGCAGAGGAGGATTTGCAAAGGAGGACTCCAACTCACACAGACATGCGTATCTAAATGTCAGGGCACACCTGCCTCATGGAATAGAAACACAATTAGGCCACAGGTGGAATACGCTGGATACTCCAATCTATGCAGCAGGATTCAGATATAAAAAACATGTATCACTGGAAATCATATATTTCAGAAATGAAATCCAGTGGTATATATTGGCTCAAAAAGAGTTTCGCAACAGATTCACTTTTGTGAGCCGATACGAGCGCCTAATTGGGCATAATCGGAAAACGATAGGAATCCTACTCAATGCAACACAAAAAGAGAACGAGCCGACAATTCACTTTAAAACCAATCTAGTTGTTGCTAAAGATTGGCTCATTCTCTCTCAATTACTTGTGAGGGTTCCTTAAACGCAAGACGCATACCTCGGTGTGCGTCTTTCTTTTACACAATTGACACAGGTCTATTACTCGACTATGATTACTTACTAAACAAAATTCAAAGAAATATGTCCCTTGAGCCAATCCAACAAATCATCAAAACCATAGAACAAAAAAAACATATACTCATAACCACCAGGGCAAATCCAGATGGGGATGCAATTGCGAGCGCCTTGGGTTTTTGTTTGCTTTTAAAAAAACTTGGGAAAAAAGTTGATGTAGTAATTGACACCGAAAAATTCGGCCCTAAGCAAGAGTATAGTTTTTTACCAAATCACCAAAAAATTTCTCCTTCTCTAAACAACACTAATGACACAACCATTGAATTTGATTTAGGAACAAATAATATTCATGGCCTTACATACAAAGTAAAAAATAACAAACTCTCAATTCGCCTGTTTACAGATAATAAAAATCTAGAGCTTAATAGTCCTCATATAAAAAAAGAGGATTATCCGTATGATTTAATTATTGTGCTTGATACTACTGATCTTGAGTCACTTGGAAAAATATATGATGAGCACACTGAATTCTTTTACCATGCTCCAATAATCAATATAGACCACCAAGCAGATAATGAGCATTTTGGAGAATTAAATTTTGTTGAACTAACTGCTGTTTCTACAACAGAAATAATTTTTACCATTATAGAACTATGGGGCAAGGATCTTTTGGATGAACATGTAGGAACATGTTTGCTTGCGGGCATAATCGCAGAAAGCAAAAGTTTTCAAATGCCGAACATTACGCCTCGTTCGCTTACTATTGCAAGCGAACTAGTAACCTTAGGCGCAAAACGCGAATTAATAGTAGAAAAATTGTTCCACAATAAGCCAATTAATACTTTGCAGATATGGGGCAGAACACTGGCGAATCTAACCACTAACCCAAAAACAAGCACTATGTGGTCAATTGTTCGCGCATCTGATTTTGAAGAAACACAAACCAGCGAAAATGAATTAATGGGTATTGTTGAAGAAATGTTTTCGCAAACTCCGCAAGTAAAAATAGCATGCATTGTATATCAAATAGAAAATGATTGGAAACTAGTTGCGCACACGCACAGCCATACACTTGATCTTCGTAGCATATTCCTTCCATTAAACCCATATGGCACAAAACATTTTATACAAACTCCTTTACATGGAAATAATCCGCAAGATTTAATCAGCGAACTCTGTAACTTAATCTCAGATCGGTGGCCGCACGAAGAGCACACACCAAAATTTTGACTACAGATTGCGACCGCAGATTACACTGATGACATTGATTTTACAGATTAAAAAAACGGCCCACACGAGTGAGCCGTTTTTTTTGGTAGGACGCTTAGCGTCCTGATTACCACGCTTAGCGTGGTAGGCGCACTGGGGCTCGAACCCAGGACCTCCACCTTATAAGAGTGGCGCTCTAACCAGCTGAGCTATACGCCTAGCAACACAATACCCTAAATCCACCCAAAAATCAATGTTGTCAGCAAAAAAGTAACACAAATAAAATGCTATTTGCATGCTGTGCTATAATAAAGTAAAGTACTCTTTTATGAAAGAAGGTTTCCCTAATATAACCGATTTTCCAGTTCTCTCTGCTTTACTAGACACGTTTAAGCAAGCAGAGGTGTTTTTAGTCGGGGGTGCTGTAAGAGACCTCTTGCTTGGAAAAAAAATAACAGATATAGACATGCTGGTTCGCAATGTCTCTGGTGATGATTTGGAAGAATTCTTAGCAGACCATGGACGAGTTGTCTTTGCTGGTAGAAATTTTGGTGTGTGGAAATTTAATGAAATTGGAAAACCAGATAACCAAATATATGACATTGCTTTGCCGAGAACAGAATTTTCAATGCACAAGCAAGGCATATACCGCGATTTTGATATTACCACAGACCCAAAACTGTCAATAGAAAAAGATTTAGAGCGACGCGACTTTACTATAAACAGCATGGCATATAATTTATCAACCAAGGAATTGGTTGATTTGCATAATGGCAAAAAAGATCTTCAAAATAAAGTCATACGAACCATGGGGAACCCTAAAGAGAGGTTCACAGAGGATTACTCGCGCATATTACGGGCACTGAGTTTTTCCCTTCAATTAGATTTCTCAATTGAAGAGGAAACAATGAACACTATTAAATCAATGGTAACAAATATTAACAATGAAATTGATGGAAAGCGGGTTCTCCCTTATGAAGTAGCATCAGAAGAATTTTTAAAATCCCTGAACGCTAACCCTGTTGCCGCTTTAAACCTGTGGGATGAAACAGGTGCACTTGCTCAAATTATACCCGAACTTTTGGAAATGAAAGGATGTGCCCAGACAAAAGATAGGCACACAGAAGGTGATGTATGGAATCATACCCGCCTTGGACTTGAAAAACTTTCATCTCAAGAATTTAAAAATGCATTTCCTAATGATTCTCCGGATCTTGAACTCATTGTTGCTATTTTATTCCATGATATTGGAAAACCGCATACCGCCAAAATGCCAGATAAAAAAAATGTTGATAACAGGGTTCGATTTGACGACCACGACACTGTTGGTTCAAAAATTGGAAAAAAAATATTAGATAGAATTAAAATCTCCGCTCCTCCTGATATTGGAATAGATACAGACAATGTTGCATGGATGATACACAGACATATGATTTTGGTACACGGCGACCCGCAGGAACTAAAGCCAAGCACCATTGAAAAATACTTTTTTAACCCAATTCGTCCATCGCAAAATTTATTAAAACTTTTGTTAATAGACGGTCTTTCTTCTATTGGCCCCAATGGAAAAGGGTTTACAGATAAATTCGAGCAACTCTGTAAAAGAATTGAAGAAATTAAAAAAATCACTGGCAGCCGCGGCCAAAAACTAGTACAACCTTTAATCAACGGAGATAATGTAATGGAGCAGCTTAAGTTAAAGCCAGGTAAAAAAGTTGGCAAAATATTAGAAGATATACGACAAAAGCAACTTTCTGGAGAATTGAAATCCAAAAAAGACGCGCTAGATTATCTAAAAAAACTATGAAGCTCACTATCCTGCAAAATGAATCTATAAGCCGCATTGATAAGTTTATCTCTGATAAACTTGGTGTATCGCGTTCTTTTATACAAAAACAAATCAAAGACGGATCAATTTTGGTTAATGGAGAATCTACAAGCGCAAAATTAATACCAAAAGTAGGTGATATTGTTGAAATTACAAAGATAGAACAAGATAAACCAGACCTTTCGCCAGATAGCAGTGTTACTTTCAATATAATTGATGAAACAGATGAATACATTATTATAGAAAAACCAGCTGGATTAGTAGTGCATCCTGCCAAAGGAATTAATAAGCCAACACTTGTAAATGGGCTAATTGAAAAATATCCAGATCTAATTGGTGTGGGTGAAGACGAGTTTCGTCCAGGAATTGTGCATCGATTAGACAAAGACGTTTCTGGTTTGATGGTAGTTGCGCGAACCCAAAAGATGTTTGATCATCTCAAAAAGCAGTTTCAAGAGAGGACGGTTACTAAAGAGTATACCGGCTTAGTTCATGGCGTGATAGATGATGAAGAAAGATCTATTAATACTCCAATTGGACGCTCGCAGACCAAATCTGGAAAAATGGCCGCCCATACCGGAGAGTTTGAAGGCGATCGAGACGCAAAAACAGAATATAAAGTATTAGATAGAATCAAAAACTATACCCTGCTCCAAGTTACCATACACACTGGACGAACCCACCAAATACGCGTACACTTGAACTCAATCGAGCATCCCGTGGTTGGTGACACGCTCTATACTAACAAAAGAATCAAACGCAAAAATTTAGGACGAATATTCTTGCATGCATCCAAACTTGGATTCAAGAATCTTGACCAAGAACAGAAAAAATATGAATCAGAATTACCAAAAGATTTAAAAACTTTTCTCTCGTCATTCTGAACAAACGACTCGCAGTACTCAGCGAGAAGTGCAGTGAAGAATCTCGTCGAAGACGCTTGAGTGTGTTCACGTCATCCTTCACTTCCCCAATGAGTACATTGGGTCGTTCAGGATGACGTATATATATTATATGAAACGTTCAACTAATTTAGTAATAATTTCCGGCCCATCGGGAGCTGGCAAGGATAGTGTTATAGAAGGAATAGCTAAGCAAAAAATGCCCATTGAGAGAGTTATTACATCAACAACTCGTGAAATAAGAAAAGGAGAAACTCATGGAAAGGAATATTATTTTATTTCTGAAAAAGAAATGAATAATATGATAGAGAATGGTGAAATGGCCGAAAATGCCCGCGTGTATGGACGATTAAATGGTGTTACAAAAAAAGAGCTTGAGAGAGTAAAAAATTTAAAAAATAAAGTAGGGATTTGGCGTATTGATGAGCAAGGCGCTATAGCTATGAAAAATAAATATCCAGATATACTTACTATAGCAATCTCAGCGCCTGCCGAAGATCTTGTTACCCGTGTGCATAGAAGGGGTGACACAACGAACAGCATTTCACAGAGAATGCAATCAAAAAAAGAATGGACAGGATCTTCAAAAACATTTGAATATACTGTCCAGAATGAGGAAAATAAGCTCGACAACGCTGTTAGTGAAGTAATCAGTATTTTAAAAAAAGAAGGAATGATTGACAATAATGAGTCAATAGGTTAGTATCTCTCTATCACACCAATTTTTAAATTCACCAATTCATAACACACCAACTATGCCAATTAAGAAATCAGGTAAAAAAGAACTGCGCAAGTCAACTGCACTCGCAAAAATTAACCTTATTCAAAAACGAAAAATTAAAGATACCATCAAAAAAATTCGTAAATCTGTAGAAGCAGGAAGCATTAATGATGCAAAAAAACTTGCATTAGAAGCAGTAAAACTCTTAGATAAAGCAGCAAAAAATCGAATGATTCATAAGAACACAGCAGCTAGAAAAAAATCACGAGTTTATAGGGCAATCAAAAGCGCAAACAAGAAATAATTTCCAAAATAAATAAACGGTCCACCCCCTGGACCGAGACAGCTAACGCACAATACTGTCCACAAGAATGGTAAACAAAAGCTTTGGTTCGCCCTTACCTGTCTTTAGGGCAGAATCTAGGCGAGATAATGCTTGATATATTACTTTTAATTGCGCTAAAGAGAACTGACTCGCCTGTTGGCGAGTTTTTTTAACTACAAATGGATGTAATCCAAGAGACGAGGCCAACAAAGCATCCGCGCCTTGCGCGCCAAATAGAGCAATTAACAAACGAACCTGGCGAATAAGCATAGAAAGTAAATACATTGGCTCAATGCCTTGCTGTAATTGCTGCTCCAAGAGAGAAAGCGCTTGTTTTTTATTCTTGCTTGAGAGTGAATCAATAAAAGCCCAAATCTCTTCTTCGAGCGAGGCATGTGTGTGCATGCGCACATCGTCTTTTGTAATATTGTTTGCAACTAGATGCGCGAGTTTTTCCATCTCAGTATGCGCACGCCATATGTCTGTACCCACGATTTGCAAAAGCAGCTGCAGCGCATCTGAGTCAATTGTTTTTCCAAGTTCTTTTGCATGACGCAGTAGGATATCCTGCATTGCTCTCTCGTCAGAAACAGAAAACTCTTTTGAATATTTTTCCTTTATCAAATTTTTTGCCAATTTTGTGCGCTTATCAATAGCACCTGATTCATACACAATCAAAGTTGTTGTGTCGGTTAGTCCAGGTGAATCCAAAAACAAAGCAAGTGATTCGCGCGTATCTTTATTACTAACCAATCCTTTTCCAATTACTAAATTTTTGCTTGAAAAAAGTCCATCTGAGGATAATGCCTCAAGAACTTGTTCCCACTCATTCTCCTCTGCGTCAAAAACAGAAACCGCTGTACCGTCTTTATCATACTTTTCTTTAAATTGATCAACTATTCGATTAAGATACTCTTTTGAAGAAAACGTATCTTCACCGTGAATTAGTATTAACATAGTGAATTAGTGTGCCTGCTGCCAATTAGACCCACTATTAACCTCCACAACAAGAGGAACCTTAAGTTTTGCAACTGATTCCATTTCTTCCTGAATAAATTTAGACGCCTTAGCTTCGTCTTTTACTGGAACTTCAAAAACTAATTCATCATGTACTTGCATAAGCATCTTTGATTTTGGACTTACTTTATTCAAACCCTCATAAATTGCGATCATTGCCATTTTCATAATATCAGCAGCCGTTCCTTGGATAGGCATGTTAGTTGCTAGGCGTTCTGCTGCTGCCTGAACTTGCCCGACTCCAGAGTTGATGTCTAAAAGTTGCAAGCGGCGACCAAACTTGGTCTCAACATATCCCCTGGACTTTGCTAAAGCAATAGTTTCTTTTATAAAGTTACTAACTCCTTTGAATGTTTCAAAATATTTATCAATAAATTCCTTTGCTCGCTCCTGCGACATTCCTGTTCTTTGGGCAAGACCACGCGCTCCCATTCCGTATAATACGCCAAAGTTAACTTCCTTAGCAGATCTACGAATTTCTGGAGTAACTTTATTCTCATCTATTTCATTCATAAATGCAGCAGTTGAAGTGTGCACATCTAATCCATCTTTAAAAATCTTTATTAAATTTTTATCGCCAGAAAAATCTGCGGCAACACGCAATTCAATTTGAGAATAATCCGCGCTAACTAAAACACTTCCCTTATCCGGAACAAATGCTTTACGAATCTCTCTGCCAAGTTCAGTGCGAATTGGAATATTTTGAAGATTAGGATTACTTGAGGATAAACGCCCAGTAGATGTCCGGGTTTGATTAAAATTTGTGTAAACTCTTCCTGTTTTTTTGTTAACTAATTCCGGAAGAGCGTCTAAATAAGTATTTTTTAATTTAGATAGCTCCCTATGCTGCATTATTAAAGGGATTATTGGATGCGCGTCAACCATCTTTTCTAACTGCCCAGCCGCCGTTGAAAATCCTGTTTTTGTCTTTCCGATTCCTTTGGTCGAGAGATCGAGTTTCTCAAAAAGCACCTCCTTTAACTGTTTTGGTGATGCAACATTAAATTTAGTACCTGACTCTTTAAAAATATTTTTTTCTAGCTTCGCAATATCAGTGACAACTTCCTTAGACATATTAAGTAAAAATTTTGCGTCAATTTTAATACCATTTTCTTCCATATCAGCCAATACTGGAACAAGAGGCATTTCAATGTCGCGCATCAGCTGCGCAAATCCTTCCTTCTCAAGTTCTTTTGATAATTTCTTTGTAAGGCGCAGTGTATAATCAGCGTCTTCTGCCGCATAATCGGCAACCCTATCTTTATTAATATCAGATAAAGACAATTGCTTTTTTCCTTTTGGACCAATTAAATCTGTAATTGGCACCATCTGGTGCCGTAATTCAACAAACGCTAAATTATCAAGTGAGTGGCTGCGGCCAGTTGGGTGCAGGAGATATGAGGCAACCATTGAATCAAAAAATATTGGAGCAAGTTTAATTCCAACTTTACTAAATACTCCTATTTCGTATTTAATATTATGTCCGAATTTCTTAATTTTATTATTTTCTAGTATATCTTTAAATTCTCGAACAAAATCAGCTAACACGTAATATGCCTGCGCCTCTTTTTCGGATAAAGAAAACCCAAGCATATTAGATGTTAATGCCCCCAAAGAATCTGTTTCTGTATCAACTGCCAAGGCCTTTGCATCGCCTAATTTCTTAGCCAAGTCATTTGCCTTTTGTTTTGTGTCGATTAGTTCATACCCATCTCTAATCTTAAAATTTTTATCAGAACCAGACGCTCCACCAGAAAACAACGATGCCTGGCCCTTCGCATCTTGCGGATTGTACTCACCAAACACTTCTTGCGCTTTTGAAATCAAAGAACGAAATTCAAGCTGCCTAAACAATTCAAGCAAATCCTGACTATCAGCTGGCTTAACCTCCAAATCTCCAAGCTTAAATGCAATATCCATATCACACTTAATAGTAGCAAGTTCTTTCGACAAAAAAGCATTCTCTTTCGAGGCAAGTAGTTTCTTCACAACTGCCTCTTTAATCTCATCTTTACTTTGGCCTTTGTACTTTGTACTTTGACCTTTCTTTTCTCCATCTCGTAACTCTGAACTCGTAACTCGTAACTTTCTCTCTACATACTCATAAATCTCCTCAACACCACCAAACTTAGACAACAACTCCTTAGCCGTTTTATCCCCCACCCCAGCGACACCCGGAATATTATCAGACGAGTCGCCTGCTAAGGCCTTGTATTCCACAACTTTCTCCGGACCAAATCCATGCTTTTCTTTTACTCCCTTTATATCATAAGTAATAGTGTCATTTATTCCTCGCTTAATAGTATATACAACTGTGTCTTTGTCCACGAGTTGTAAGGCGTCCATATCTCCGGTGACGATAATCGTCTTGAGATCATGTGATGAAGCGAGTTTCGCTAAAGTACCGATCACATCATCTGCCTCATAACCCTCTTTCTCTTCTATCTGAAAACCAAAATCCTTTGCAACATCTTTAATCATTGGAATTTGCTCATATAATTCATCTGGCTGTTTTTGTCTTGTTGCCTTATATTCTTTAAAAGCAACATGCCTAAACGTCTTGCCCGGGGGATCAAAAGCAACCACCCCATAGTCCGGCTTAAGCTCTTTTACAATGTTGAGCATAATAGACGCAAATCCAAATACAGCATTCACAAGCTTGCCGTCCTTTGTGGTCAAAGGCGGCAAAGCATGCCACGCACGATGCAAAAGCGCGTTCCCATCTATAATTATGAATTTTTTTGCTTGCTTAGACATGATTATATTCTACCGTAACCACGCCAAAAAACAACGTCTTTTTTATGGTATAATAATTGCATGTTTGATTCATTCCAAAATTGGTTTCTAAATTTTATAACTGGCCCCGGGGGCTATGTGGGTTTATTTTTATTTGGAGCGATTGCAACAACACTTGTGCCTTTTTCTCCAGAAGTAGTTGCAATTGCTGTTTGGAAAGCAGGCATGCCGGTAATTCCAACAATCATAATACTCTCAATTGGCAACTATGCAGGCAATTCGCTTAATTATCTAATTGGACGGGCCGGAGAATTTTGGATTTTAGAAAAATATTTTAGAATCAAAAAAGAACGCTTAAGCCGCGCTCATAGATGGTTTGAAAAATTTGGCCCTCCAATTCTGCTGTTCTCATGGCTGCCTATCGTGGGTGACCCGCTTACTTTTGTTCCTGGGGTACTTAAATATAAATTCTGGAAATTTTCTATCTACGTCATTATTGGTAAAATAATCCGCTATGTAGGGCTTTATTATTTATTCGCGTGGTGGATGTAGACGTTTTGTGAGTTCAACCATTTTTCCTTGGATTTCTAAAATCATCTCATCCGCAATATTAAGGCATTTTTGCCATTCGACTACTGGGTTGAATTTTTTTTTGATTAAATTCTGTAAAGAATCGCGAGTTCGCTGTAAAAATGTAGTTGCTAAGCCATATCCGCGCAAACCCAACTCCGCCTCAAACGAATCAAACTCATCATCTCCTTCCATGCCTTCGAAAAAAGAATCATCATCAGATGCATATGCAATTTTTGCAGAAACCATTGTCGCATTAATCATTACCCTGAAAAGGTCAGGATCTCTGCGCTTTTCTTTTTCGTAAATAGTGTGGCAAAGTTTGTGTATGTGCACAGACCATTGAAATCCTTTCTCATATAACTCGTTCTTTTTAGGACTGAGTGTTTTTTCAAGATCTTCTGGCCTCGAATCCTCAAGCATCTCATCTTCCATTCCCATTTCAAATTCATTGAACTCATCAATTGGATCCCAGTATTCATCATCCTCCTCCATAGGCATAAAATCGCTTAAATCATCTATTTCAATAACTGCTTCATTGTCTCTGGGAGCACGCAAATCTCTCATGCGCTCTTGATACTTTTTTTCCATTAAATCAGGGTCTTCAACTGCTTTAAAATATTCCTCAAAATCATTTTTGAACATTTTTTGCATTGTTTCATCATGCTCAAAAATCGTGAGATGCTGTTCACGCACTATTTCAAGCTCTTTGCTAGTAAGTTCGTATTTTTCCTGCTTTTTGTCTTCTGGCTCTTGGGTAAGCTCATGCCGAGAAAACACATAAGGATTGTTTTGTAAATCTCTAAACCTACCAAGTAACTTATTTTTATTTCCCATAATTAGTTATTAACTACGCCAGGGTCAACTAATTTTCTAACCCCAATTTTTTCTAAATCCTCCTTTGCAGTACCCCCGAATCTTCGAGTTCTTGCGGAATAATCTAAAATAGCGCGCCTAAAATGCTCCGCGTTAAAATCAGGGAAATATGCTTTTGTAAAATACAATTCAGCATACACAGATTGAAATGCCATAATGCCGCTAGTTCGCTGTTCACCGGAAGTTCGGATAATAAAATCAGGATCAGGTATGCCAAAAGAATCAAGATTATTGGCTATCACCTTTTCATCAACACGCATAACTCCTTTTTTAATAATTTTGTTAAACGCGCGGACTAAATCATCTCTGCCTCCGGAATCAAGGCAAAGTTGAAAATTAAAATTAGTGTATTTTTTGGTTTCTTGCTCTAATTTTTCACACATTTCAACAATATCTTTTGGAAAACGATCCCTGCGGCCGAATAAACGAAAACGAATTTTGTCTTTGTGCACGCTTTCTTTAAGATCAGTTACAAATTTACGAAAAATATCAAACAAGTATTTGATTTCTTTTTTGTCCCTATCCCAATTTTCCGTAGAAAATCCCCACATACTCAAATACTTAATTCCAAAATGTTCACACTCTTTAAAGATATCCTGCATGCGATCATTCGCAAGTGCCTTTCTATGCCCCACCCAAGGGTGCCAGCCGTGCTCGCGCGCCCATCTGCGGTTGCCATCTGGAATAATTACCACATGCTTGGGTACTTTTATCTGGTTCTGAAGACCAAGCACTGACTTTCCAAGATTTTTTAAACTTAAAACCTCATCCTCAATAAAAGGCGCCCTGCGCTTAATGGTAAATTTCTTAAACGCCTTTTGAGCATCGCGCCACTGGTAACTCATACCCTCTACTTTTGCAGGGAATACTCCTTTTTGGCACCAACTAAGCAGATATTCTAAAGCGCTCTCATTGCCTTGCGCAACAATACGCATATCACCCTCTGGTGTATGCTCTACATATCCGGTTATGTTATTATCACCCGCAACAGTAACTACCTGGTTTCTAAAATACACACCTTGCACTCTGCCTATTATTGTAATATGAAGTTCTTTTTTCATATAACTATGACTTCAATGATACATCATATAAAATATCCTCTAAACGTTTTAAATTCCTGCGCGCGTCATCACGCTTTTGGCGCAACTGGCCGCGAAGGTTCATCTGCAATAGCACGCCAAACAATTCTTCGGTTGCATCGCGATACTGCTGTATGCGTTTTAAATGCCCTTTTGTCACCTCAAGTGTTGCAGCGCGAACTAACTCACCAGTTAAATCAGATAATGCGCCTAGCTGTTCATCTGCTTGCACAGTAAAACTTACTTCTGGAGGCAATGACTTATTCTCTAAAACGCGTATTAGGAAAGATGCCTCTAAAAATTCTTCTACTGCCGCCTTCAGCGGCCCTTCATTACGCAATCCGCTTTTTTCTGCATCCTTTACAACTATTTTTAATTTCTTCTCAACACTTTGCAAAGATTGCTTAGCATCTTTTGTATCCCCGCGATGCAACTTAAAAATAACATGCTTTGCCTCTCGCACTAAGCCATGTGTTTCGCGAATAATCTTTGACCTCCCAGAATCGGTTTTCTCAATCTGATTCTTGAGCTTTTTAATAAATGTTTTTGTAATCATAATACTACTAATTACCAATCTTTTACTAATATATTTATCCTCCGAAGCCTACTGGCGAAGGGGGACTAATAAGATTTATAAGCCAACTATATCAAAACTACACAAAAAGTAAACAAAAAACATTGCGCTTCTATTAAAAATCTTGTAACTTGATACTTGTAACTTGTAACTTTCTTTTATGTCTTTCTCAATTGGAATCGTAGGCCTGCCAAATGTAGGTAAATCAACCTTGTTTCGAGCGTTGACTAAAAAGGCAGTGCCAGCTGAAAATTTTCCTTTTTGCACAATCGACCCAAATGTCGGTGTTGTTAGCGTACCTGACGAGCGGCTTGAAAAACTTACTAAAATTTCTAAATCAGAAAAAACTATCCCAACAGTAATTGAGTTCGTTGACATCGCTGGTTTGGTAAAAGGCGCTCACAAAGGCGAGGGATTAGGGAACCAATTTCTTTCACACATACGTGAAGTTGACGCAATTGCGCATGTTGTGCGTGATTTTGAAAATAATGATATTCAGCATGTAGAAAACAGGATTGATCCCGAGGATGACAAGCAAATTATTATGATTGAATTGATTATGGCTGATCTTGCAAGCATTGAAAAAAAATTCAAAGATGTTGAGGGCCAAGCGCGAAGTGGGGATAAAGACGCAAAACTTGCTTTAAGCGCCTTAGAAAAAATCAAAGACAAGCTTAATAACGAACACCCAGCACGTGACGCATACCTCACAGAAGACGAGCAACTAGCAACGCGAGACTTGCAACTTATTACCCAAAAACCTATGATTGATATAATTAATGTTGGAGAAGACAAAATGAACGACAAGCATGCCAGCCAGAGGCTGGTCGGCCTCTGGCCGAAAATTATTATTTCAGCAAAAATAGAATCAGAGCTTTCGGAGTTATCTGATGGAGACGCAAAAGCTTTGCTCAAAGAACTAGGACTAGAACAATCAGGTCTTGATAAATTAATTACTGCCTCATATAGATTACTAAATTTAATTACCTTCCTAACCTCTGGCCCTCAAGAAACTCGAGCATGGACAATTGAGAATGGAACTCTAGCCCCCCAAGCAGCAGGCAAGATTCATGGTGATTTTGAAAAAGGATTTATCCGCGCAGAAGTTATATCCTACGAAGATTTTGTAAAGTATAACGGAGAGCTCGGAGCAAAAGAAAAAGGCGTCATGCGCCTAGAGGGAAAAAATTATATTGTGCAAGACGGGGATGTATGCCATTTTCTCCACAACGCTTAGGCTTTCTCTAAAATCAAAATTTCTCGAAACAAATACTGGTCCTCCCTGCCATACAACAATGTCCCGCGTTCTGACAATGGATATACTTCTGTAAATTCTTTTGGATATGGCTCAACCACGCTCCATCCTAAATCTGACAATTTACCAAATACAGACAAAGCAATATCATGTTTTGCAAAATAAGGCCAGGCAACAACAGCTCTGGAGCCATCTTTTAAAACATCGCGCATAAGTTCAAGCGCTTCTGCGTAAAAGTCGTTTAATGATTTTTCTATTGATTCAACCTTTGCGCGGGATTCATCTCCAGAAAGAGGAGGGCCTAAATCAAATTCAGTAACAATTGAATCAATTGAATCCTTTGTCACGGTTTTGTCTAGCTTGCGAACGTCCATTGCATCAATCTTGGACTCTGGTAATTCCTTTTTATGCCTAGCAATAAGCCACTCAATGTTCTCTTTTGTCTGCTTAACTGCTTTCTCATCTATATCAGTTCCAATTACACGATACCCAAGCAAAAGCGCCTCCTGTAAAACAGTTCCAACTCCGCAAAATGGATCCAGAATCAAAGAACCAGGTTCTGCGCCAGAAAGGTTAACCATTGATTTCGCGAGCTTAGGCGGAAGCATGCCACGTTTCATATCTCTAGATGGGCGTCCGTAATCTCTTTCGCTATATTCTTCAAATGGCTGAACTGACTTTGTCTTTCCTATTAAGACGCCATCTTTTGTCGAGAATAAACACAACTCAACTCCTTTGTCTAATAGTTTATTTTTTGCGACATCAACGCTCGAAAGATTTCCTGACTTTGACTCAACAAGACGGACAGAGTGGCTTAATTGCTTTAGTAGTTTTTTTGTTTCAAGACCAAGTGCCTTTAACTTCTTTTGGTTAATGCCTTCTCCACCTAAAACATATAAACTAAGACCAAAATGAAATTTTTGACCAATTTGTATAAACTTCTCTAAAATTGACGCAAGTTTCTTTGCATCAACTGCTTTTCCGCCAGAGGCGGATCCGCCTCTGGCGGACATCTGGTCAATAACCACTCCTGACTTTGGAACACCGCCAAAAACAATCGCACCTGAATCTCCGATTTCTTTATTATCCAAAATCACTGAAGATTCTCCAGCTAATATAATACTTTTACCAGTGTTTTGGTATACTTCCGCAAAAGACAAAGATGGATTATTTCCTAAAATTACAAACGATTGATCCATAACAACGTTATTGTATATTTTTTTTATTTATTTGTATACATACTTGCCACGTCGCTCGCGAGCCACCGTCGTTCGAGAACGACGTGGCGAGCGACGTGGCTTGCAAATTATCAAGCTTTGTGATACTGTAATTCAGTATTAATACCCTCTTTTCCCTGCCAAGTCAGCAGGGATCCTATTATCCTAAAAGAGGGGAAGGGATAAATCTATGAATGAATATGAACTTTGTGTGCTGTTCAGCGGACAGCAAACACAAGAAGAAACTGATGAGCTAGCTAAACAGGTTGAAGAGCTGCTCAAATCAGCCGAAGCAGAAGTGGTATTTAACCACTCCTTGGGCCGCAAAAAACTAGCATACGCAATCAAAACACAAACCCATGGCGAATACCGTTGTTGGCTGTTTTCTGCTGAAAGCGCAAACATTCCAGCGCTTAACGAAAAACTGCGGCTTTCACAATCTGTAATGCGGCACTTAATATCAAAATTCGAGCACAGCACCATCAAAGATAGAATCGCAAAAATCAAAGATATTAAAAAACCTACCGCTGATTTATCTGATTCCGCTGATTCCACAGAAAAAGAAGAGAAACAACCTACCGCTGATTTATCTGATTCCGCAGAGAAGAAAAAAGATGAAAAGAAACCTTCTTCAAAAGAGCCAAAAATAAGTTTAGACCAGTTAGATGAAAAGCTTGATGAATTGCTTGAGAGTGATAAAATATAAGCATACGAATGGCGCGCTACGAATGCGCCCATACGAATTAAATTCGTATCATTCGTATGCAATTCGTATCATTAGTATCGCTTAATTATTAAAATATAACTATATGGATCTCAACAAAGTCATGTTCATAGGAAACGTAACCCGCGACCCAGAAATAAAAACAACGCCTACTGGCGTTCAGGTTGCGAGTTTTGGGCTTGCTACTAACTTGGTCTGGAAAGATCAATCAGGCCAAAAGCAAGAACGAGCTGAATTTCATAATATCGTAGCATGGAGGCGCTTAGCAGAAATTATCGGGGAGTACGTGCACAAGGGTTCTCGTATATATCTTGAAGGTCGCTTGCAAACACGCACATGGGATGATGCAAGCGGAAATAAAAAATACTGGACAGAGGTAAATGCAGATAACATGATTCTATTAGATAGGAAAGGCGCACCATCACAACCAGGTGGAGAAGACATGCCCCCTCCTCCAGCAGAGGAGCCAGCAGCACCAGCACAGCAAAGCGAACAAACTACAGAAGAAGATATAAAAGTTGAAGATATACCATTTTAACCTCTAATTATGCTAAACAGACAAGTTGAAAAAGACAAATCATGCTTTATTTGTACAAACAATATTAAAGATATTGATTATAAGGATATTGACGTACTTAAGCGTTTTACTAGCGCATATGGCAAGATTATGCCAAAAAAAAGAAGCGGCGCCTGCACAAAGCACCAGCACTTTGTTATTCGCGCAATCAAAAACTCACGAATCATGGGATTCATGCCTTTTGTTGTTGAATAATGCACTAAAAACAAGGAATTAATGAATTTTAA